>CALEOJ010000266.1 GCA_937910425.1 uncultured candidate division WPS-2 bacterium | reverse complement strand
GGCGGCGCGCTGCTGGCCGAGCGGCAGAAGCGCCGCCTCGACGCCGCGGCGCGGGCGGCCTACGAGCAGCGGCGGCGCGAAGCGGTGCGTCGCCCGGAGACGGCGCTCGGACTGGTCGGCGTCGACGCGCTCTCGATCGAGGTCGGCCCCGATCTCTATCCGCTCCTCATGCCGCCGAACTCCGACGCGCTGCTCGACCGCGTCGCGGACGTCCGCCGCGCGCTCGCCGCGGAGACCGGGATCGTCATCCCGGGCGTGCGGCTGCGCGACGATCCGCTGCGCGACCCACGCACGTACGCGTTGCGCGTGCGCGACCGCCCGGTCGCCGAAGGGATCGTCCGGCTCGACCGGCTGATCGCCGTCGCCGCACCCGAGATTCTCGACCGCGTCGGCGGTGAAGTGACGACGGAGCCGGTCTACGGTCTGGCGGCGCGCTGGATCGCAAACTCGGAACGCGAGCGCGCGCAGGCGTCCGGTGCGCTGACGTTCGACGCGATCTCGATCGTCGGCTCGCACCTCGCCGAAGTCGCGCGCGCATACGCGGCGGAGCTGTTCGGTCGCCAGCAGCTGCAAACGCTGGTCGAACACCTGCGCGCATCGGTGCCGTCGGTCATGAAGGACGTCGGAACCGACGTTCTGCCGATCTCGGCAGCGCACCGCGCGTTCGCGTACTTGCTCCGCGAACGCACCTGGCCGCGCGATCCGGTCGCCGCGTTCGAAGCGCTGGTCGATGCCGCGGCGGTCTCTCGCGATCCGCGCGAGCTCGCCGAAGCGGCCCGCCGCGTCATCGTCCCGCAGCAGTTGCGCCGCGACGGCACCCAGCGTCTCCAGCCGCTGATCGTCGACCCGCAGCTCGAGAGCGAGCTCGCCCGGATGTGGTCGGCCGAGGGCGGTCTCGCGCCCGATCCGCGTACGGCGCTCCACGTCCGCGAGACGATCGCCCGCTACGCCGCCGACCCGTCGTACGCACCGCACGCGATCGTCGTCACCGCGCCGGTGCGGCCGCTGCTCGCCGAGTTCCTCGAACGGACGCTACCGGCGGTCGCTGTCTACGGGTACGCCGAGTTACCGCCCGAACTCGAGCTGGAGCCGGTCGGCGTGATAGAAGAACCGTTGAAGCTTCTTCGAGCAAGAGAAGCCTAGCAGGGTCGCGAAGCGAGGGATGATCGAATGAATGACTCACGACCGCTCCGCGCGTTGATTCTCAGTGGGGGCGGTGCGCGGGGCGCCTATGAAGCCGGCGCAGCGGCGGCGCTGGCCGAGCGGATGCACTTCGACATCGTCTGCGGAACATCGATCGGCGGGGTCAATGGTTTCGCCGTCGCGCAGGGAATGGCGCCGCTCCTCGAAGCAATCTGGTGCGAGCATGCGCAGCGGAGCGTGACGCCGTATCGCCCGGAAATCGCAGGGCTGTTCCGGCTTTGGCACGATTTTCACGCGGCAATCGTGGATGCTTCGCTGTCCTCGCGGATGCGAGACGCGATCGCGCTCTTCGAAGGCTTACCGGGGTTGCGCGAGCTGCCCCGGCTCCAAGGGTTGCTCGGTGTTTTGGACAGTGCGCTGATGCGGGAAGTGGTACGCTCGTACGCAAGCCGCGAGAAACTGCAGAGCGCGCTCATGCTCGCAGTAACGAACCTTACCAGCGCGAGCGGTACCATCTTCGCTCACTTTCCGAGCGACTTTCCCGACCCTCGCAGGGCTGCTGAAGTCCTGGCCTCCGCGGATGCCGAGCCGATCACCGATGAAAACTACGTTGACGCAATCTGCGCGTCGGCTGCGATTCCGGGCGCTTTCGAGCCGGTCACGGCGCTCTGCAGAGACGGCCACCGCCACACGTTCGTGGACGGCGCCTTCACGAACAATACGCCGCTCCGCCCGGCGATCGACGCGGGCGCGTCGGAGATCATTGCCATCTCCGTGAAGCCGTTGGTCTCGCGGCAGGTCGAGCGCACCGTGCGTCATCTCCGGGACGTGATCACACTCGCGCTCGAGGCCGCAACGAGCCAGATGTTGCAGCTCGATCGGAAGGTGTTGGAGCTCACCAACGACGGCATTGCTCGAGGAACGAGTCCGGGCAAACGTCAGATCACGTTGCGTGAGGTGCGCCCCGAGGCGGAATTGCCGATCGACCCGCTCGACTTCGCCGATCCGGGGAAGATCGCCGCGCTCATCGCGCAGGGCAGGCACGACGCGGAGCGCATGCTGGAAACGGCGCCGGTCGCATAGCCTGGCCGCCCCTTTGATAACGAACGCTGCCGGGGGTCGCGGTTTACGCGTACGCCGAGCTGCCCCCCGAGATCGCGCTGGACCCGGTCGGGATCGTCGATGTCGCATAGAAGGCCATGGGCCCCGCTCGCAGGTACATGGTGACGCCGCCTTCGCGAGGCATTCGCGAGATTGGGGTTTCGCCGATGGCCATCTGGCTACGCCGTCTTCTTGTTCTGGTCGCGATGGCCATCAGCGTCTCGGCGCCGCCGGCCGGCGGCTCGACTCCGACCACCCTCACCGCTCAACGATCGCAAACGTCGATCTCGGGCCATATCGCGGACGTCAGCGGCATAGCAGTTGAAGGCGCATTGATTCAGCTGTTTCCGTCTGCCGACGTACGCAGCGACGGTCAGTATTTCTTGGAGACCCGGGCCGCCGGAACGCCCGGTCAGTTCGCGCTACCAGGAATAAATATAGGGCCGATGAGTTCGCGGCGTCGGTTCGCCGGCCTGGAGCGGCCGGAACGTGTCACGACGAGCGATGTCAATGGCAACTTTGAAATTCCGTCGGTCCTCCCCGGATACTATCTCTTGACGGCGCAAGCGCTTTCGAGCGATGGTACCACGCTGTCCGCCGGCGCCCGGGTGTTGGACTTCAATGCGCGCTCTTTACGTCCCGAAGAGACGTCGTGGAAGCTGAACAACGTCGAGAAGAGTGCGGCGCCTACGCCTTTATCGTCACCCACCGCGATCGTCTACTACATGACCGATCGCAATCCGAACGCGACGTCGACCCAAGCTCGTCCGCTGTACTCAAACGACTTTGCGGATGGTTCTCAGCCGCGTTACGGTTCCTGCGTCGTAGAGGAAGCGGGACAGCTCAGGACCCAGTGCCAAGAATTGTCCGCACGTGTTGCAATATCAAGAGCAGTTACAGACCAACGAAAGGCACCGCATTCTCAGCTGATCGTATTTGCTCACGGGTTCAATGTGGACTTCACCGAGGCAATACGCGTTGCCGGAGCGCTGGCCACCGGTACGCACCGCCCCGTTTTCGTCTACGATTGGGCCTCGGCAAAGACGCTGCTGTACACGCCCGACGAGGATCGCGTGCGCGGAGCCCTGATAAATGATGGACGGCAGTTCATCGAAGATCTTGCGGACGCAGTCGGCGTTCGCAACCTGGTGCTGGTCGGCCACAGCATGGGCGCGCGAGCTGCTTTCCAGTTCGCGAATACGGTCACCGATAAGCACGTCGGACACGGCGACCGGCTGGCTGGGCTCATATTCTTCGCCGGTGACGAATTTGAAACGACGGTGCGAGGTGGCTTGCATAATTTGGACCCGTCACCCGATACGGTGCTGAACTACACCTCGAATCGCGACATTGCGTTGTTGCTGTCGCTGGCGTTTCATTTCGGAAATCAGCGTATCGGGGCCGACGTTCCAAGAATCGTGGTCGTTGATGGAATGCAGACGGTCGAGTCATCGCGAGCACAGACCGATTGGCTCGGACACGGCTACTTTACCGATCTGGGCCTCCTCGAGGACTTGAACGCCGCGTTGGATGGAACGCCGCCGGCCCAGCGTACGAAGACGCTGGCGCCACACGCCGGTCAGAACTACTTTGACTTTTTGTCACGGCTCGCGAAGTGAGGGCGCCTCCCGGAAGTAGCCGCGCAATGTGACCGGGTCCCGGATCGCAAGAGAAGCCGGGCTGGGCAAGCGGCGGTATGAGCGGTTCCGGCGTAGTCCCGGCGGGCGGTGGAACATCGAGGCGGTGGTCCGGTAGGACGCGGCGTGAACGCGCTGCCGGCAGAGGCGGAGACGCTCGTGTCGCGGATCGAGTCGATGCTGGCACAGGCCGAGCGGCTCTTGGCCTCCGGCGGCAGCGACGAAGCGGCCTACGCCCTGCGCGAGACCGAGCGCCGGTATCTGCCCGACACGCTCAAGGCGTTCGAGGACATACCGCCGGCCCGCCGCGATGCGACCGCCGCCGAGATGCTGGTCGAGCAGCTGCGCTTGCTCGAACGCGCGACCGCGCAGCGGCTAGCGGTGCTGGCGGAGAGCGCCGAGACGGCGCTGGCCGCGAACGGCACCTTTCTGACCGAGCGCTTCGGCGCGCTGGAGACGCTCCCGGAGGCCGCGTCGGCTGAGGTCGCGGACCCGGCCAACGCCCCGCCCGCGATGCTCGTGCGCCGCGTCCTGGAACGGCTCGAGTCCGAGAGCGGCCCCGAGCCGGCGGCGATCCTCGAACGCGCGGCGGTGCGGCTCGCCGCCGCCTTTCCGAGCGTCGTGACCGTGCGGCGCGGCGGCCTGCTGGGGCGCGGCCCGGTCGAGCAGGTCGCGCTCGACGTGCCGCGCCCGGACGATCTCTTGCGCTACGCGCTCGCTCGCACGCGGCAGGGTCACGTCGAAGCGACGGTAACGCGCTTCTTGCGCGGGATCAAGAACAAGACGGTCGCCGTCGACGTCGGCGAATGGACGCAGGGCCTGATCGCCGATCTCGGCACGTACGTCGAGCGCGAACGCGGCGCGCGCGAACTCCTCACCCGGCTCTTTAGGGAGGCACGATGAGCTTCTTCGGCATCGGACAGAAGAATCAGCAACCGTCGGACGTGCGGACGACGACGGGCGGCGTCCCGCTCGATGCGGTCTCGCGCCTGCGGCGGATGCGTGGCGAAGGCGGCACACCGCTGTTCACCAGCGACCTTTCCGTCTCGGAGTTCGTGCTGCTCGAGCAGATGGGATGGCGGCCGCTCGGGCTCGTTCTGGGCAGCTCGATCTACCACGTCGGGATCCAGTACGGCAACTTCTACCAGAACCAGGAGCTGCAGTATCTGACCGCCGCGATGTACGAAGCGCGCGACCTCGCGATGAGCCGGATGGAAGAAGAGGCCGACGTGCTCGGCGCCGACGGGGTCGTCGGGGTCAAGCTCGAGGTCGGCGGCTACGCATGGGCCGAGAACGCGCTCGAATTCACCGCCATCGGCACCGCGGTCAAAGCGCCCGGCGAAGAGTCGTGGCGCACCCGCGACAACAAGCCGTTCACCTCGGACTTCTCGTGTCAAGACTTCTACAAGCTGGTGACCTCGACGGGCTACGTTCCGCGCGAGCTCGTGCTGGGCAACTGCGTCTACCACATCGCGCACCAAGGCTTCGCACAGCAGATGCGCACGCTCGGCACGAACGTCGAGCTGCAGAACTACACCGAGGCGATCTACGACGCGCGCGAGCTCGCGATGGGGCGGATGCAGGCAGAAGCCGAGACGCACGGCGCGGACGGGATCGTCGGGATGCAGATCGTCGAGAAGACGCACATCTGGAATCCGCACGTCATCGAGTTCATGGCGATCGGCACGTCGGTCGAGAAGCGCGGCGAGCCGAAGACCGTGCCGCTGACGTTCCAAGTCGGGTTGAACGACTGACGAGATCGGAAGAGCACACGTCTGAACTCCAGTCACGCCAATAACTCGTATGC
>CALEOJ010000265.1 GCA_937910425.1 uncultured candidate division WPS-2 bacterium | reverse complement strand
GGGGGGGGGGGGGAAGCGACGCTACTTCTGGCAGAGCGCCTGCAACTCTGAGAGCGACCCGCTGAACACGTCGAGGTCGACGCCGCCGTCGATGCCGGCGACCACGGCGCTCTGACTGTACTGCCAGAACGTCCACGTGCTCCAAGCGGTGATCTGCGGGGGCGGCGCCTGAAGGATCGGCGGGGTGTTGCTGCCTGGCGGGGGCGCCGTCACGCCGTCGAGGTACGAGGGCGCCCAGAACGGATGACCCGAGAAACCTTCGGTGCCGCCGAGGGTGCCCGACCAGCATCCGTCGTTGATGTAGAGCACGCACCGCACGCCGGTCGCGCGTTCGACCGCGTGCAAAAAGGTCGCCACGTTGGCAACGTTTTCGCTTGCGGGCGGGACGCCGCTCGTCGTCTCGAGGTCGAGCATCGGCGGGAGCGCGCCCTTCGTGGGCGGACAGACCGAAAGAAAGAATTGCGCCTGTTGGCCGGGTCGGCGTTGAAGTCGAAGAAGTGGTATCCCCCGCGCAGCATCCCGGCCGCCCCAGCGCCCTGCCACTGGTCGGCGAACGTCGCCGATGTGTAATTCGTCGACTCGGTCGCCTTGATGTAGACGAACGAGTACCCGGCGTCGTGGACCTGGCTGAAATCGACGTTCGGCTGGTACGCGGAGACGTCGATGCCGTTGACCATACTGCACGCCTTCGAGCGGCTGTCTGCCTCGCGCGGCGTTCCGTCAGAATCCTTCGATTTCCCGGTTGATCCGGGCGCCGCGGCGGGGTATACTCCCCCCTAACCGACCATGCGGTAGGGAGAGGATCGCACGCAGATGGCCATGACCGCGCCAAACCAGAATCGGCTCGTCGTCCCGACCGACGGGTTCACGCCGTATCCGGAAGTCCCGCAGCCCAACATCTTTCCGATGGAGTGGCGCGTCGAGACTCCGAAGCTGGCCGAGCTCTACGAACGCGCGAAGCGGCACGTCTGGAACCCGTCCGACTTTCCGTGGGACGACCTGCGCGCCGAGGACTTCACCGAAGAGCAGCGGCTCGGGATCATGTACTGGTACGCGGTGCTCGCGAACTTCGACGGCTCGGGTCCGGCCGTGTTCGCAAAAGCGACGATCCACGCATTCGAGACGCATCAGGAAGACCCGATCCGCAAGTGCTTCTTCTCGATCACGCACGACGAGATGAACCACGAGGAAGTGTGCCAGCGCGCGATTCAGAAGCTGGTGCCGGGCGGCCCGCTGGACTTCGAGGCCAAGAGCGACCTCGCGAAAGCCGCGCAGAACAACATCGGCTGGCTCTACCACAACGGCGGCCGCTACTGGTCGGGCTACAGCGCCTCGCTCGCGAAATATCCGCTGAGCGTCTTGTTCACCTCGTTCATGATGGGCGAGGTCGCCTCGTCGACGCTGTTCTTCGGGATGTCGAAGAAAGCGACGCACCCGCTCTTCAAAGAGATCTTCAAGAAAGTCGGTCAGGACGAAGCGCGCCACCTCGCGATCTGTCTGACCGTGCTCGAGCGCGACTGGCCGGGACTCTCCGCCGAGTACAAGACGATGATCACGAAGCAGCTGCGCGCCGGCTTCGTGTTCCTCAGCATGATCCTGTGGGAGCCGCCGAATCAGTTCTGGGATATCCCGGACTATTTTCTGCCCAACCACCGCGTGCTCGTGCAGCACGCGCGCGACGCCGGCCTAGGCGTGCTGACCTACGACGAACAGGCCGAGAACTGGAAGACGGCGCTGGCGCGCGTGCGCGCGATCGTCGGCGAGTGGGGGATCGAGTTCCCCGCGATCCCGGAACTCGACCTCGACGGCGTCGACGTCGGCCACATCGGCCCAGAAGACATCATCCCGGTCTTCTAAGCGCCACGCGCGCTGCGCGCATTTACGAGCGAGCGGCGACGACGATCACGGCGACGACCGAGACCAAGATCACGAGCGACGCGCGCAGCAGACGTGCGGGCGCGATGCGGTACGTCATCTTGCGCGCGATCTCGATGTGCCGGTCGAGCAACCACGCGACGAACCACGCGACCTCGGCGACGACGAGGAAGGCGAGCGCGAGCGGCAGTTCCTGACCGTTCTTCGGCGGCTCGACCGCCAACATCACGCCGAGGGCGATCAGCACGGCGAGGAGCACGCCCGGCGCCAGCCATAGCAGCGCCTTGGGCCCGGATCGCTTCGAGGGCCGCCCGTCGATCCGGATGTTCAACGGGACCCGCGCCGGAATCGAGTGATACCGGCGCGCCAGATGCCGCACGAGCAACAGCGTCGCCGCCAGAGCGACACCGTATGCGATCGGAACGAGCACGAAGGTCATTACCTCGACTTCTCCTGGCGGGTTACGCGGTGGGCGCTTCGGAGAAGCTGCGCAGGCCGCGTGGTTCTGCGCTGCTGCGTTCGACGCGATCGATGCGCGCCGCCGGCGGCGGGTTCGCGAGGAGATCCGCCACGAACGCTGCGACGACGCCGGCCTCGCCTTCCACGTCGATCTCGACACGCTCCCCGCCGCGCACGTTGCGCACCGTCCCCGCGACGGCGTACCGGGCGGCGATCCGGAGCGCGGTGTAGCGGAAACCGACGCCGTGCACGATCCCGCTCAGCGTGACGATCGTTCGCGTCATCCCTGAACGTTCCGCGCTCGGACGTCGCACGCTTCCCGACCGATCCCGCGGCCGGGCGCACGGTCGCTCACCGCGGCGCTCGGCGGCTCGTTCCGAGGGCGCGCGCACGTGCCGCCGAACCGGCCGGTATGACCACGACCCTGGCCGCAGGCGCCGATCTGTTCGAGCGCCATCGCGAGAAGCTCGACAAGGCCCGCGAGGCGATTCGCACGCGCGCTTACTACAGCGCGTTTCGCGAGAGTCCGAGCGGAAAGATCTACGGCGAGACCGCAGCCGCTGACGGGAAGGCGGCGTTCGATGCGCGCCTCGGCACGCCGTTCGCGCTCGAGCAGCCGTCGAGCGGCGAAGCGGCCGGGAGCGAACGTTCGCCCTACGGCATCGCGCTCGGCGTTCGCTATCCCGCGCCCGACGTCGACGCGCTGCTCGCGGCGGCGCGAGCCGCCGGCGAAGCGTGGGGTGCCGCGTCCGTCGAGACCCGCACCGGCGTCGCACTCGAAGCGCTCGCGCGGCTCAACGCGCGCTCGTTCGAGATCGGTCACGCCGTGATGCACACGACCGGCCAGGCCTTCGTGATGGCCTTTCAGGCGGGCGGCCCGCACGCGCAGGATCGCGCGCTCGAAGCGGTTGCGTACGCGTACGACGAGATGTCGCGCGTGCCGGCGAGCGTCGTCTGGGAGAAGCCGGCCAAGCCCGAACCGCTGCGCGTCACGAAGACGTACACGATCGTGCCGCGCGGGGTCGACCTCACCATCGGCTGCTCGACGTTCCCGACGTGGAACGCGTATCCGGGGATCTTCGCCAGCCTCGTCACCGGCAATGCCGTGATCGTGAAGCCGCACCCGCAGGCGGTGCTGCCGCTCGCGATCACCGTCGAGATCGTGCAGGGCGTGCTGCGCGAAGCCGGTTTCGACCCGAAGGTCGTTCAGCTCGCGGTCGACACCGCCGAGAAGCCGCTGGCGAAGGTACTCGCGCAGCGGCCGGAGATCGCGCTGATCGACTACACGGGCTCGACCGAGTTCGGCGACTGGCTCGAAGCGAACTCGCGCGCGCTGGTCTACACCGAGAAAGCCGGCGTGAACAGCGTCGTGATCGACTCGACCGGCGATCTGAAAGGGATGATCCGCAATCTCGCGATGTCGCTCTCGCTGTACTCCGGCCAGATGTGCACGACACCGCAGAACCTCTTCGTGCCGAAGGACGGGATCGCGGCCGGCGACGAGCGGCTCACATTCGACGAGGTCGTCGCGGCGCTCGTCAAGGGGATCGATGGACTGCTCGGCGACCCCGAACGTGCCGCCGGCGTGCTCGGCGCGATCGCGACCGACGGAACCCTACGCCGCATCGACGAGGAGAACGCGAAGCCGGGCGTGGTGCGCGCGAGCGCGCCGCTGACGAACCCGGAGTTCCCGGACGCGCGCGTCCGGTCGCCGCTCGTCGCGGTGGTGGACGCCGCGGATCGCGAGCGATACGACCGCGAGGCGTTCGGTCCGATCGCGTTCGTCGTGCGCACCGCCGATACCGACGAGTCGCTGCGGCTGGCGACCTCCC
>CALEOJ010000264.1 GCA_937910425.1 uncultured candidate division WPS-2 bacterium | reverse complement strand
TGAGCTACAACGGCGCCGCGATCGCCAACCCGACGATCACCGCGAGCGCGACGGGCCTGACATCGGCGCAAGCGATACTCACCATCAGCACCGGCGTCCACACGATCACCGAGTTCGCGACTTCTTCGAGCAACAACGGCCCGGGGGTCATCACGACCGGTCCGGACGGCAACCTCTGGTTCACGGAACAAAACGGCGGCAAGATCGGAAGGGTGACGCCCTCAGGGACCATCACCGAGTTCGCGACTTCTGCGAGCAACAGCTTCCCGCAGTTCATCACGACCGGTCCGGACGGCAACCTCTGGTTCACGGAATTGATCGCCGGCAAGATCGGAAGGGTGACGCCCTCGGGAACCATCACCGAGTTCGCGACTTCCGCGAGCGGCAGCGGCCCGTATGACATCACGACCGGTCCGGACGGCAACCTGTGGTTCACGGAAAACTACGCCGGCAAGGTCGGAAGGGTGACGCCCTCGGGGACCATCACCGAGTTCGCGACTTCTGCGAGCAACAGCCAGCCGTATTTCATCACGACCGGTCCGGACGGCAACCTCTGGTTCACGGAATACAACATCGGCAAGGTCGGAAGGGTGACGCCCTCGGGAACGATCACCGAGTTCGCGACTTCTGCGAGCGGCAGCAGCCCGTATCACATCACGACCGGTCCGGACGGCAACCTCTGGTTCACGGAAAACTTTGTCGGCAAGGTCGGAAGGGTGACGCCCTCAGGAACCATCACCGAGTTCGCGACTCCCACGAGCTTCAGCGGCCCGTGGGACATCACGACCGGTCCGGACGGCAACCTCTGGTTCACGGAATACGTAGCCGGCAAGATCGGAAGGGTGACGCCCTCGGGGACCATCACCGAGTTCGCGACTTCTGCGAGCAACAGCCTCCCGTATTACATCACGACCGGTCCGGACGGCAACCTCTGGTTCACGGAACTCAGCGCCGGCAAGGTCGGAAGAGTGACGCCCTCAGGAACCATCACCGAGTTCGCGACTCCCTCGAGCAACAGCAACCCGTATTTCATCACGACCGGTCCGGACGGCAACCTCTGGTTCACGGAAGTCAGCGCCGGCAAGATCGGGAAGATCAACCCGTAAAGCGCAGTTTTTGACTGCGGCCACGTCTCCGGAGAAGCGTTGTCAACCGGCAGCGCAACCGGAAGGTAGAGGTTTTTCCTGCGAGCCGTCAAGGTCGTTCTCGCGCTGCACGAACGCGGCGGGGCCGAATACAGCCTCGGAGTCACGGCCGTAACCATATGCGCCGGAGACTGGGCGGACTTTGCGTCTAGGATCGGACGCTCCGAACGAACTGCGTGAAGATCAATTGGGCCGTGATCAGAATCGAGACTAAGGGGATCCACACTGGAACCTCTACGCGACGGAATACCGGCGTCTGGATGCATCGATGCGATTCTACGTTTGGAAGCAGCCCGCCGTTGGCACAGAGTTTGGCTCGCCTCGACCACGTTACAACTCGGCCGCAGCAGGCGAATTCCCGTCTATTCACTTGACCTGCTGGCGGGATAAAATTAGAAAGATCCAGACGCGACACGGGGCTTGTGCGGGCGTCCCTGAATGTATTACAATGTATTACACGGGGAGGTGGGGCGATGGCCCGGATACGGGAACCGCTCGACTGGGACGACCACGCAATGGACATGGATAGGCTGGAACAACGCGAGTACCGTAAGCGGGGGAAGTGACACAACATGGCGTCAGCTACGAAGAGGACCTCTGCTGAACTGGATGCCGATCTGGAGCGCTCGCAGCCCGAAGAGATTGCGCAGGCGGAGCTCGTCATCGGTCAGCGCTCCTCAGGCGCGCCAATCTCTGTCCGTCTGAGCGCACCGCTTCTCGAGCGTCTCGATCGGCTTGCGGCCGCCGAGCACCGGAAGCGAGGAAACCTCATCCAACATATCCTCTGGCAGTACGTGCGGAAGCACAGAGCCTGACAAACGCGAAGAAGGCCCGCGTCGCGCGAGCCCTCTTCTGTGTGTTGGTCGGGCAGACAGGATTTGAACCTGCGACCCCCAGTCCCCCAGACTGATGCGCTACCAAGCTGCGCTACTGCCCGACGGAGGCCGGTGGAGGTATTAAGCGGTCTGATGTGGTTCCCCCTCTCGACGTGAAAGCTACGCTCTACGCCGACGGCGGTTCCCGCGGCAACCCCGGTCCGGCGGCGTCCGGCGCCGTTCTGTACGACGAGGACGGCGAGGTGCTCGAAGAGATCGGGACGTTCTTGGGGGTGACGACGAACAACGTCGCCGAGTGGACCGCGCTGCTCGAAGGGCTGAAGGCTGCGCTCGCGCGAGGGGTCGACGAGATCGCCGTTCGGTTGGACTCGGAACTGGTCGTCAAGCAGCTCTCGGGCGCGTACCGGGTGAAGCACTCGGGCTTGATCCCGCTGCACGCCGAGGCGAAGGCACTGCTGCGCAAGTTCGCGCGGCATGACGTCCGCCACGTGCGGCGCAACGAGAACAAGGCGGCCGACGCCGTCGTCAACCAGGTGCTCGATGCGCATCGCTGACACTTCGCGGGTGCCTGCGGGGTACTAGGGACGAGATGCGCCGATTCCCTACCACGCTGCTCATCGTCGTCCTGGCGGTCGTCGGGCTGGTCGCCGGCTGGAAGATGTTCTATGCGGCCGAGACACAGCGCTACCAGGCGGTCACGGCCGTTCGCGCGCAGCGGTCGGAGCTGCACCTGGTCGAGACGGTGACGCACGAGAAGGGGCCGATCGCGACGGAAGAGTGGCGTCTCGATAACGTCAACGGCAAGTCGAGCGCGTCGTACTCCGCCCAGAACCGCGCCGGAACGCGCGTCGCGAAGTTCACCGAACCGATCACCGGCTACGACGTGACGTTCGCATTCGAGAACGTCGTGCAGGACGGGATCTGGGAGCTGCAGACGCGCCCGCTGCGCGGGAACACCGCGGACGTCTTCACGATACGCGTCTCGCAGGTCGCGGGCGATCGCTCCGGCACGCACAAGTTCACCTTCACCGATCCGCATTATCTTGCGACGACCGCGGGCCGCCAGTATGTGATCCATCTCGACAAGAACAAGCCCGTGCCGGATCTGCTGACGCTCAAGTCGACCTCGACCGCCGACGACCGCTACGGGAAGGTCGTTGCGGACTTCGCATCGTTCGGGCCGCCGCGCTTCAAGAAGACCGTCGCGGCGGCGCGGGAGAAGCTGCTGAAGTCGTGATAGCCCTGCGGTTTCTCGCGGCGCTCGTGCTGCTCGGGGCCGGATTCTTCGGGCTGTACGAGCTGGTCGAGTCGCCGCGCAGCGCCGCGTTTGCGCCGGTGCTCACGCACGGCAGGGGTAGGGTCGTCGCGCTGACGTTCGACGACGGCCCGACTCGCGGGATCACCGATCGTCTGCTCGACGTGCTCGAACGCGAGCGCGTCCCGGCGACGTTCTTCGTGGTCGGAGGCGCGGCGCGGCGCGAACCGGCGCTGCTGCGGCGCATGGCCGCCGACGGGGACGAGATCGAAGATCACTCCGATACGCACCCGCACCTCAACGCGCTCGTCTCGCGGGCCGCGCTCGATGCCGAGATCGCGGCTGCCGACGATGCGATCGCCGCGGCG
>CALEOJ010000263.1 GCA_937910425.1 uncultured candidate division WPS-2 bacterium | reverse complement strand
GTGATCGCCGGCGAGCCGCGCTAGGTCCTACTTTAGCGTGCGCTCGAACAGCGCCAGCGTCTCGAGCCACGCGGCTTCGGCCTGCTGCGGGCGGTAGCTGTCGCGGTCGCGCGACGCGAAGCCGTGCGGCGCGCCCGGATAGACGCTGATCGTGTAGCGCTTCTTCTCCCGCGAGAGCGTTTCGGCGATGCGCCCGTGCTCGTCCGGCGCGATCCCCTCGTCGTCGGCGCCGTAGATCAGCAGCAGCTCGGATTGCAGTTCCGGGAGACGATCGAGCAGCGGCTGCCAGCGGCGCACCTCCTTCGGCGCGATCCCGCCACCGTAGAACGACGCCGCGGCGGCGATCCGCTCGCCCAGCGTCAGCGCGGTGAGCACCGAGAGCCGCCCGCCCATGCAGAACCCGACCGCGCCGTACCGTTCGTGCCGCACGCCGGCATCACCGTCGAGAAACGCCGTCGCGCCGCGCATGTGGTCGAGTACGCCGTCGGTACCGAGCCCGGTCAAGCGCGCGAAGACCTGCTCGAGCTCCGCGTACGAGTACGTGTCGCCGTCGAAGAGATCCGGCGCGATCGCTTCGTAGCCGTGCGCGGCGAGCCTACGCACCTCGCTTTGGATGTAGTCGTTGACGCCGAACGCCTCCTGAAACAGGAGCACGCCGGGAAACGGCCCGCCGCCGGCGGGGACGGCCAGGTAGGCACGCTTGCCCTCGCTGGTGGCAACGAACTCGGCGCGGGCGATCTCATGACGCTGATTCTGCATATGTCCTTCGACAAGCTCAGGATGACGAGGTGCGGCTCGGGGTGGCGCCGGCGTGGAACACGGTCATGATGCCGTCGTCGGGAAGAGCTGCGCGACGAGCGGCGTGAAGCGGCCGCTGCGCACGAGCTGCGCAACGCGTGCGATCTCCGGCGCGAGATACTTGTCGCCGCTGCCGCCGCCGTCGGGCGCGATCTCGGCGAGAATCCCTTCGAGCGTGCCGGACGTGCGCAGCGGGCGGCGGAAGGCGATCCCCCGCGCTGCCGAGAGCAGTTCGATCGCGACGATGTGCGCGGCGTTGCGCAGCATGTCGTCGAGCCGGCGCGCGCCGTGCGTCGCCATGCTGACGTGGTCTTCTTGTCCCGCCGAGGTCGGGATCGAGTCGACGCTCGCCGGGTGGGCGAGGCCTTTGTTCTCCGAGGCGAGCGCGGCCGCCGTGACCTGTGCGATCATGTAGCCGGACTCGAGCCCGGGATCGGTCGCGAGAAACGCGGGCAACTGGCTGAACGTCGGATCGACCAGCAGCGCGCTGCGGCGTTCGCTGATGTTCCCGATCTCGGCGATTGCGACGGCCAACGCGTCGGCGACCAGCGCGACGGGTTCGGCGTGGAAGTTGCCGCCGGAGATCACCTCGCCGGTGTCGGGAAAGACCAGCGGGTTGTCGGATACCGCGTTGGCCTCGTCGACCAGGACCGCGGCGGCGTCCCGTATCGTGCGCAGGCACGCACCGGCGACCTGCGGGATGCAGCGCAGGCTGTACGGGTCCTGCACGCGCCCACAGTCACGGTGCGACTCGTTGATCTCGCTGCCTTCGATCAGATCGCGGACCGCCGCCGCGACGTCGATCTGCGAGGCGTGTCCGCGCACGGCGTGGATCCGCGCGTCGAACGGACGCACGCTGCCGAGCGCAGCTTCGATCGTCAGCGCGCCGGCGACGAGCGACGCGGCGAGCACGTCTTCCGCGCCGACCAGCCCGCGCAGCGCCAGCGCGGTCGAGACCTGTGTGCCGTTGAGCAGCGCAAGCCCCTCTTTCGCGCGCAGTTCGAGCAGCGCGATCCCGGCCTGCGCCAGCGCCTCGGTCGCGGGCAGCGTGCGGCCGCCGGCGACGGCGTCGCCGACGCCGATCAGCGCCGCCGACAGGTGCGCGAGCGGTGCGAGATCACCCGACGCGCCGACCGAGCCTTGTCCCGGGATCACGGGCAGGACGTCCCGCTGGTGGCACGCCAGCAGCGTCTCGATCACGCTCCAGCGCACGCCGGAGTAGCCTCGCGCGAGCGAGTTGATCTTCAGCGCCAGCACGAGCCGCACGACCTCGCGCGGCAGCGGCGCGCCGACGCCGCAGGCGTGCGAGACGACGAGATTCCGCTGCAGCTCGCCGAGCCTCTCGCGCGGGATGCGCGTCTGGGCGAGCTTGCCGAAGCCGGTGTTGACGCCGTACACGCTGGCGTCTTGCGCGGCGATCGAGGCCACCACGGCGGCAGCCCGGTCGACGGCGATCTTCGCGTGCGGGTCGAGCGCGAGGCCGGTATCGCCGCGCAGCAGCGCCCGCACGTCGGCTGCGCGGAGTTCCCCGGCGCGCATTGTCACGGTTGCGCTCACGAAGACTGCATGGGAATCCGGAGGCCGTGCTCGCGGGCGCACTCCAGCGCCGATTCGTAGCCGGCATCCGCGTGCCGCGCGACGCCGCTCGCCGGATCGTTCCACAGCACGCGCGCGATGCGCTTCGCCGCCGCCTCGGTGCCGTCGCACACGATCACGACGCCCGCGTGCTGCGAGTATCCGATCCCGACACCGCCGCCGTGATGGATCGAGACCCAGGTTGCGCCGCCCGCGACGTTGAGCATCGCGTTGAGCAGCGGCCAGTCGCTGACCGCGTCGGATCCGTCGCGCATCGCTTCCGTCTCGCGGTTCGGCGAGGCGACGCTGCCGCTGTCGAGATGATCGCGGCCGATCACGATCGGCGCCTTCAGCTCACCGCTCGCGACCATCGCGTTGAACGCGAGTCCGACCCGGTCGCGGTCACCAAGCCCGATCCAACAGATCCGTGCCGGCAGCCCCTGGAACGCAATCCGTTCGCGCGCCATGTCGAGCCAGCGGTGCAGGTGCGCGTCGTCCGGCAGCAGCTCCTTGACCTTCGCGTCGGTCTTCGCGATGTCGTCGGGATCGCCCGAGAGCGCGACCCAGCGGAACGGTCCGACGCCGCGGCAGAACAGCGGCCGGATGTACGCCGGCACGAAGCCCGGGTACGCGAACGCGTCCGCGAAGCCGGTCTCGAGCGCCATCTGGCGGATGTTGTTGCCGTAGTCGAACGTCGGGACGCCAAGCCGGTGAAACGCGACCATCGCTTCGACGTGGGCGACCATCGAGCGCTTCGCGGCTTCGGCGACGCCCTGCGGATCGCGCTCGCGCGCTTCGTGCCACTGCGCCAGCGTCCAGCCGGCGGGAAGATAGCCGTTGACCGGATCGTGCGCCGAGGTCTGATCGGTCACCGCGTCAGGGCGCACGCCGCGCCGGAGCAGCTCGGGGACGATCTCCGCCGCGTTTCCGACGACCCCGACGGAGACCGGAACCTTTGTGCGCTTTGATTCCTCGATCAGCGCCAGCGCTTCATCGAGCGAGGCGGCGCGCTGGTCGAGGTAGCGCGTCTGCAAGCGCTTCTCGATCCGCGCCGGATCGCACTCGATCGCGAGCATCGACGCGCCGGCCATCGTCGCGGCGAGCGGCTGCGCGCCGCCCATCCCGCCCAGGCCTGCGGTGAGAATCCACTTGCCGGCGAGATCGCCGCCGTAATGCTGCCGGCCGAGCTCGGCGAACGTCTCGTACGTCCCTTGCACGATCCCTTGCGAGCCGATGTAGATCCACGAACCGGCCGTCATCTGGCCGTACATCATCAGCCCCTTGCGGTCGAGCTCGTGGAAGTGCTCCCAGGTCGCCCAGTGCGGGACGAGGTTCGAGTTGGCGAGCACGACGCGCGGCGCATCCGGATGGGTGCGAAAGACGCCGACCGGTTTGCCGGATTGGATCGCCAAGGTCTCGTCGTCGCCGAGGCGTTCGAGCTCGGCGACGATACGGTCGAACGAGGGCCAGTCGCGTGCGGCTTTCCCGATCCCGCCGTAGACGACGAGGTCGCCGGGACGCTCGGCGACCTCCGGATCGAGGTTGTTCATCAGCATCCGCAGGGCGGCTTCCGTTTGCCAGCTGCGGGCGCGCAGCACGGTACCGCGCGGCGCGCGGATCGTCCGTGCGAGGTCCTGAACCAATCGTCTGCCCTCCGCCCGGGTACTCCCGGCCGCGGGGACGCGGCTCCTCTCGGCCGAAGGGATTTTGACGATGACGACGCTCCACGGGATCGACGACCTCGTCGTCGCGCTCCGCGAGCTCGGCGACGTCCTGCAGCCGGTACGCGTCGCCGCGACACTGCGCGGCGTGCGCATCGACGCGCGCACGCTCGAGCAGTTCCTGACCTGGGCACCCGGCCGGTACACACGCAACCTCGTCGCCCGCGACGGCGCATTCGAGCTCATCGCGATCTGCTGGGACCAGGATGCGCGCTCGGCGATCCACGACCACGCGGACTCCGACTGCGCGTTCGTCCTGCAGAGCGGGGCGATCACGTGCGAGAACTACCGCGTCGCGTGGCCGGACGCGCCGGGCTCCCCGCGTTGCGAGCTGCGCGCGACGACCACGCGCACACTGCGCGAGGGCGAGATCGACATGCGCAGCGGCCACCTCTCCGTCCACCGCGTCGGCGCGTGCGACGGCCGAGCCGTCACGCTGCACGTCTACGCGAAGCCGATCGACGCCTGCACGGTCTTCGACGAGGACGGGACGACGCGCATCATGCCGTCACGCTACGACACCGTCCCCGCCGTCGTGTAATCAGCTGCCGCAGGCGTTGCAGGGCGGGTGGGTCCGGTCGTAGACCGGCTGCTTCAAGTACTCCGTGGGGTTGTAGGTCCAGAACTGCGAGACGTTCGGGTAGGTCTGCAGGACCACGTTCTGAAGCTTTCCGCCCACCGAGTCGACGCGGCGGATGTAGATGTTCTGGACCGGGCTGCCGCGGTCGTCGAGGTGCAGCGGGCCGCGCGGAGCGTCGGTGATCCGCACCGCGCGCATCGCCTTTACGAACGCGACCGCGTCGGCGCTGTTGCCATGGACCGCGGCGAGACCGCGATCGAGGTACTGCGCCCCGACGTACGTCCCTTCGGCGTAGTACGACGGTTCGTGCCCGTACGCTTTGGTGTACGCCGCGACGAACTTGTCGTTCGCCGGCGACTTCAGCGCGGCGCTGTACTGCAGCGCCGTGATCATCCCGACCGCGTCCGGCGTCTCTTGCAGCGTGCTCTCGTCGGTGGTGTTGCCCTGGCAGATCAGCGGCATCTTCAGCCCGAACGCCTTGTACTGCTTGATGAAGTTGATCGCCGTGGAGCCGGAGTAGCTGCACATCACGGCATCGACGTCGCGGGGCAGCGCCGAGAGGTACGGCGAATAGTCCGAGGTCACCAGCGGCGTCCAGACCTCTTTGGTGATCTTGCCGCCGTCGCGCTGGAACGTGTCGATGAAGCCGCCCAGACTCTCCCAGCCGAAGCTGAAGTCGTACGCGACGGTCGCGACCTTGCGGTACTTGAGCGTCTTGTACGCGTAGTCGGCCAGCACGTGCGTCGGCTGGCTGCTCGTCCACTCGGTCCGCACGATGTAGTCGCTCGGCGTGCGCTGCGTCAGATCGTCTGAGGAGACGATCGGATAGACGGCGGCGATCTTGTGCTGCTCGATGTACGGCACGACCGCCGAGCCGACCGCCGCCGAGAGCGGCCCGAAGATGACGTCGACCTTGTCCTGTTCGACGAGCTTGCGGATCTGCGTCAGGCCGACCGACGGATTCCCCTGATCGTCGGCGACATCGACCTCGACCTTGAGCCCGCCGAGCGTGTTGTTGTGCTCTTTGAGATACAGCTCGAGCCCTTCTTGCATGTACTTTCCCGGCGCCGCGAAGACGCCGGTGACCGGGTATAAGAAGCCGATCTTGAAGGTCCTCGCTTGCGCGCCGGCGTCCCGTGTGTCGGCGCCGAGGCTCGTGAGCGCGAAGCTCGCCGCGGCGAGCCAGGCCAAACGCCGTGCGTTCGTCATTTCGTGTACCCCTGATAGCTCGGTGAGTAGACCGGCTGCTTGAGATAGTCGGCCGGTTTCCAGGTCCAGAACTGCGAGACGTTCGGATAGGTCTTGATCACGACGTTCCAGGTCTTGGCGTACTTTGCCGCGTCGCCGCTCGTCGCAACGACCTTGCGGACGTAGACGTTGTCGACCGGCGCGCCGTAGCGGTCGAGGACCATCGGCCCGAACGCCGAGTCCTTCAGCTTGATCTCGCGCACCGCGCGCAGGAACGTCCCCGTCTCCGCGGTGTCGCCGTGCACGGTCTCGATCGCCTGCGCGATCCACTGGGCCGCGGTGTAGAACGAGGTCGCCATGTAGGACGGCAGCACGCCCTCCGCCTTGCCGTACTTGTCGATGAACGCGCGCGTCGCCGGCGCCTCACGGCCCTCGGCGAAGTGCCCGAAGCTGGTGATCCCCACGACGATCTCAGGCGCGATCGAGCGGATGTTGGACTGATCGGTCGTCGTCTCGTTGGCGATCAGCGGGATTTTGTTCTTGAGGCCCAGCTGGCTCCACTGCTGGAGGAAGTGCACCGCGTCGGCGCCGACCATCTCGACGAAGAGCGCATCAGGTGCGGCGGCCTGGACCTTCGAGATGTACGGCGTGTAGTCGGCGGTTCCGAGCGGCGCCCAGATCTGGTCGACGATCTTGCCGCCCTTCATCGTGAACGTCTGGGAGAAACCGCCGGCGTTCTCGTAGCCGAACGCGTAGCTGTTCGCGAGCGTCACGACCTTGCGGTAGCCCTGCTCGTACGCCCACTCGCCGGCGGCGTGCGTCGTCTGGCTCGAGGTCCAGCCGGCGACCTTGATCACGAACGCGTTGGCTTGGCGCTGCGAGAGATCGTCGGCCGAGACGGTCGGGAAGAACATCGGGATGCGGTGCTGGATCCCGTACGGCGCGACCGCGAGCCCTTCATTGGCCAGATACGGACCGACGATCATCTGGGCGCCGTCCTGCTCGACCGCATGACGCGCCTGGTCGAGCGCGCGGGCAGCGTTGGAGCCGGTGTCGTAGACCGTCGTCTGGACCGTTCGGCCCGCGACCTTCCCGCCGCGCTCCTTCCAGAACAGCTCCCACCCGGCGACCATGTCGTGGCCCGCGGCGGCGGCCGAGCCCGAGGTCGGCGCGAGCAGCGCGACCTTGATCGGGCCGGCGTCGGCCGAGGGCGCCCGGGTCGGGACGCCGGCGGATAGTATCGCGAGCACGGCGACGAGCGCCGCGGTCTTCGCTCTGATGGGCATCCTCATCGATGATCCCTCCGGTGTGGTGCGTGTTGCGCTAGATCCCCAGGTACTTGGTACGAACCTCGTCGTCGGTGCGAATGGTTTGCGGGTCGCCGTGGAAGACGACGCGCCCTTTGCTGATGATGTACGCGGTGTCGGCGACCGCGAGCGCCAGCGGCAGGTTCTGCTCGACGAGCACGATCGCGAGCCCGGTCTCCTTGAGACGGCACATCGTGCGCTCGAGCTCGCGTACGATCAGCGGAGCCAGCCCTTCAGACGGCTCGTCCATCAGCAGCAGTACCGGGTTCGACATAAGGGCGCGCCCGATCGCGACCATCTGCTGTTCGCCGCCGCTGAGCTGCCCGCCGTAGTTCGCGGCACGTTCTCGCAGGCCCGGGAACATCCCGTACACGGTCTCCAGCGACCAGCGTCCGACCCGTCCCGGCAGGCCGCCGAGCCGCAAGTTCTCCTCGACGGTGAGCGAGGGGAAGACGCGGCGCCCCTGCGGGACCAGGCCGACGCCGCGGCGCGCGATCGTGTGCGAGGGGAGCCGTTCGATCGGCTCGCCGGAAAAACGGATATGCCCCGTCCGCGGCGGGGTGAAGCCGATCACCGAACGGATGAGCGTCGTCTTCCCCACACCGTTGCGGCCGAGCAGCGCGGTGACGCGTCCGCTCTCGGCTTGCAGCGAGACGCCTTGCAGGATGTGGCTGTGCTCGTAGTACGTGTGAATGTCGTCGACGTCGAGCAGGCTCACAGCTTGCCGCCCAGATAGATCTCTTGCACGGTCGCGTCGCCGCGGATCGCATCGACCGCCCCGTCCGCGACCACGCGCCCGTGGTGCAGAACCGTCAACCGCTCGACCACGTCGAAGACGACCCCCATGTCGTGCTCGATCAGCACCATCGTCAGCCCGGCGTGCTCGCCCTTCAGCATCTCGGTGACGAGCGACGCGTCGCTGGGGGCGAGACCCGCGGTCGGCTCGTCGAGCAGCAGCAGCTTCGGGCGCTGCGCCAGCGCGAGCAGGATCTCGATCTGCCGCTGCTCACCGTAACCGAGCGCGT
>CALEOJ010000262.1 GCA_937910425.1 uncultured candidate division WPS-2 bacterium | reverse complement strand
CTCCTGCGGCGCTGTGCCAGCGTCATGGCATCACCGGGCACCGACGCTCACCGCATTTCATGTGACGGCCCCGACGAGTCACGCGCTGCGTTCTACTCCGCGACTGCTCGGCCCCGCGCCTGATCGTCGAATTGCGCGTGGCCCCGCCGTCGAAGAGCCGTCGCCGTCCTGGCGCCTTGAGCTACCGCTCATCAAGGAAGGGTAACCTCGCCGTCGCGAAGCTGCAACACGGAGGTGGCACGCTCGGTGGGTGATATGGCTACGCAAATCAGAGAAACGGACACCGTCGCGTTTCGCCGCTTCAGCGCGGAAGAGTACCACCGGCTCGGCGAGATCGGCGTGCTGGGCGCCTGCGAGCGTGTCGAATTGCTCGACGGGTTCCTGATCGACATGCCGCCGATCGGATATCGGCATGAGTACGTTTCGTCCACGCTGGCAAATCTGATCGTCCGCGCGGTCGGTGCCGGCGAGATCATTCGGGCGAACTCGCCGATCTCGCTGAGCGCAAACTCGGAGCCGCAGCCCGACGTGATCGTCCTTCAGGCGCCACCGACTCGGTATCGCGACCGGCTCCCGGGCCCCGCTGATGTCCTGCTGCTGATCGAGGTCGCCGATTCGTCGCGCGCCTACGACCGCGGTCCGAAAGCGCAGGTGTACGCCGACGCCGGGATCGAGGAGCTCTGGATCGTCGACCTCGTCGCTGCCGAGCTACTCGTGCTGCGAGAACCACGAGCCGAGGGGTACGCTAGCACCGCGGTCTTGCGTCGCGGCGACCGGATTTCGCCGACGAGGCTTCCGAGTGTCGTCGTCGAGGTCTCAGCGTTTCTGGACGCTGCCCAGCCATAGCGCGGAGGTCTTCGGCGCAGCGTTGAAGCGGGCGGGGTGATCCGGCTCCTGGACCCCGAGACGATCGGACAGATCGCGGCCGGCGAGGTGATCGAACGGCCGCTCTCGGTCGTCAAAGAGCTGGTCGAGAACGCGCTCGACGCCGATGCGACGCGGATCGCGGTCCGCGTGCGCGGCGGCGGGCTGCAGGAGATCGAGGTCGCCGATGACGGCGCCGGGATCCCGCCTGCCGACCTTCCGCTCGCGCTGACGCGCCACGCAACCTCCAAGATCGAGGCCGCCTCCGAGCTCTCGCGGGTCGGCACGCTCGGGTTTCGCGGCGAAGGGCTCGCCTCGATCGCCGCGGTCGCGAAGGTGACGATCGTCTCGCGGGCGGCCGGTGCCGACGTCGCGACCGCGATCGATGCGCACGGCGAGGAGATCGGCGAGCTGCGCCCGCTCGCCGGACCGCCGGGGACGCGCGTCGTCGTGCGCGATCTGTTCGGAAACGTGCCGGTACGGCGCGAGTACCTGCGCTCGCCCGCAGCGGAGTTCGCGCGAATCTCGTCTTGGCTCGCAACGCTTGCGCTCGCCTACCCGCAGATCGGCTTCACGCTCGAGCACGACGGGAAAGCGACGTTCGCGTTTCCGCCCGGAGACGATCTCGCGCCGCGCCTGCGCCACGTCTTCGGCGGCTCGTCGAACTCGATGGTCGGCGTACGCGCCGACGAGCGCTACGCCGGCGTCAGCGGCTGGGTCAGTTCTCCCGGCGACGACCGCCCCGACCGCCGCAACCAGATCTTGTTCGTGAACGGGCGGCTTCTGCGCAGCACGCTGGTGAGCGGCGCGTGGGCCGCGGCGTACCGCACGTTTGCGATGGTCGGGCGGCATCCGTTCGGCGTGCTGTATCTGCAGGTGCCGCCGGACGAGGTCGATCCGAACGTGCATCCGACCAAGAGCGACGTGCGGCTACGGCACGGCGACCGTGTCGTCGCGGAGGTGAAGGACGCGATCGCGAACGCATTGCGCCGCGGTGCCGTCGAGCGTCTCGAACGCTCGATCTCGTTCGCGCCGCCGTCGCGCGAGTACGCCGCCGCTGCGTCCATGCCGGTCGATTGGGCCGAGACACTGCTGCCGGAGAGCGCGAGCCCGGGCGCCGAGCCGAAGACGCTCCGCGTGCTGGCGCAGATCGATCGCACGTTCATCTTGGCGAGCGACGGTGATGCGGTCGTGTTGATCGACCAGCACGCCGCGCACGAGCGGATCGTGTTCGAGCAGCTCTCGGCGAACGCGCGCGCGCACGCGGCGGCCGAACCGCTGCTGATCCCGTACACGTTCGAGATCCGGCCGGAAGAGGCCGAGCGTCTCGACGCGACGCTGGAAGCGCTCGCGGCCGGCGGCCTCCACGTCGAACATTTCGGCGAGCGTGCGTACCGGGTCACGGCGACGCCGGCGCGGCTCGTACACGCCGGTCGTAGCCGGCCTTTCGATGTCGCCGACTTCGTCGAGTGCCTCGGTGACGAGGTGCGCGGGCTCGACGCCGATCAGCGCGTCTGGGCTTCGCTCGCGTGCCATTCCGTCCTTCGCGCCGGCGAGCGGCTCGAGTATCCGGAGATGACGGCGCTGGTCGAACGGCTGCAGCGCTGCGAGAACCCGATGCACTGTCCGCACGGCCGGCCGACGATCGTGCGCCTCGAAGCCGATCGCATCGCGCGCCTGTTCAAACGGATGTGACGCCGGGCGTCGTGATCCTCACCGGGCAGACCGCGTCCGGGAAGAGCGCGCTCGCGATCGAACTCGCCGAGCGGTTCGGCGCCGAGATCGTCGGTGCTGACTCGCGGCAGATCTATCGCGGGATGCCGGTCGGAACCGCGGCGCCAGGCGACGCCGATCGGGTTCGCGTGCCGCACCATCTGGTCGGCTTCCTCGATCCGCGCGAGCGGTACTCGGCCGCGCGCTTCATCGCCGACGCGCTTGACGCGATCGACGCGATTCACGCGCGCGGGCATCGTGCGCTCGTCGTCGGCGGAACGGGATTCTACCTGCGCGCACTCGCCGGCGACGTCGCGCTCTCGTCGGCCTACGACGCGTCGCTCCGCGAGCGGCTCGCGCGCGAGGCGCGGCTCCACCCACCCGCTGTGCTTGCCGACTGGCTCGCCGCGCTCGCGCCGGCGCGCGCCGCTGCGATCGCTCCGAACGATCCGTATCGCATCACCCGTGCACTCGAGATCGCACTCGCCGAGCGCGGCGGTGGCGATCGCGTAGCCGAGACCGCGCCCGACAATCTGCGGACACGCGGCACTCCGTACCGAAAGCTGTATCTCGAGATCGCTGGGGACGAGCTCGAGCGCCGCATCGCGGCCCGCGTCGACGCGATGCTGGCCGGTGGGCTGTGCGAGGAGGCCGAGCGGGTGGGGATCGACGCCGTTGCCGCCGATGCGGTCGGCTACCGCGAGGCGCTGGCGTACCGGTCGGGCTGGTCGACGGCTGCCGAACTCCGCAGCCAGCTCGTCCGCAACACGCGCCGCTATGCGAAGCGGCAGGCGACGTGGTTTCGAACCGAGCCGGGGCTCGTCCGGATCGCCGCCGGCGATGCGTTCGAGCGCGCCGCCGACGAAGCGGGAGCGCTCCCGGGCTGGGCCTAAGCCAGTGTCACCATCCCGCCCCGGAACGAGTTCAGGATGACAATGCGACCGCAACCGCTCCAAGACACGTATCTGGCTGAGGTGAAGCGCCAGGCAGTTCCGGTGACGATCTACCTCGTCAACGGTTTCCAGCTCCGCGGCGTGGTGAAGGGGTTCGACCCGTTTACGATCGTCCTGGAGTACGAGAAGAAGGCCCACCTGATCTACAAGCACGCCGTCTCGACGATCTCACCGAACGGTCCGGTCGCCGCGCCGTTGATCCCGGATCAAAGCGAGGCGGTCGCGCCGTGATCGTCGGCGTCCCGATCGTCAAGACGAACGGGACCGGGAACGAGTTCGTCCTGGTCGACGCACGCCGTGCGCCATTGGCCGATCCCGTCGCGTTCGCGCGCCGGGTCTGCGATCGCACGGACGGCGTCGGCGCCGACGGCGTTCTGCTGATCGAGCCATCGGAGCGCTTCGACGCGCGGATGCGCATCGTGAACGCCGACGGCAGCGAAGCTGAGATGTGCGGCAACGGGATACGCTGCGTGGCGCGCTACCTCGACGAATGCGACGGCCGGGAGGCAGCAACGTTCGAGACGCTCGCCGGACCGATCGGCACGCGCATCCTCTCGCGCGCACCGTACCGGGTAGCAGTCGAGATGGGCGAGCCGCGAATCGGTGATCCGCACCTGGTCGCGGGCTTCCGCGCCGTTCCGGTCGATCTCGGGAACCCGCACGTCGTGATCCACCTGCATGACGACGACGTCGACGCGATCGATCTCGCCGTCACCGGCCCTCGCATCGAGCGCGACGCGCGGTATCCCCACGGAACGAACGTCCACTTCGTCGCACGGCAGGGCGAGCGGTGGCGCGTCCGCCATTGGGAGCGCGGGGCAGGTGCCACGCAAGCGTGCGGGACCGGCGCCGTCGCCGTCGCTGCCGTCCTCATCGCCGCCGGCGATGCAACCTCTCCCATCTCGCTGCACGTTCCGGGCGGCGTGCTGGACGTGATCTGGAAGCCGGGCGAGCGCGCGACGCTCGTCGGCGACGCCGTTCGGGAGTTCGAGCGAGTCCTCTCGTGAGCGGCGTCGGGTTGGCGTACACCGACGCGCGCGGTCGCATCTATTTCGACGAGACGCGCTCGCCGCTCGCCGACGGCGGCGTCGAACGGCTGCCCCGGCGTGAAGAGCTGATCCCTGCGCCCGCCGGAACCGTGACGACCATGCTTCCGGGACGGATGCCGCTGCTTGCCGGCGGCGGGATCGCCGCACGCCGCACCGCGCTCGCGGTGCTCCTCCCGGCGGGTTATACGCGACTGCTGCTGCCCGCGTATCGGAGCCGCGCCGAAACGCCGCCGCTGCCGCTGTTCGGATACACCTTCGCCTGCGTGCTCGACGACGAGCTGTACGTCGCCGCCACGCGCACCGACGAGAGCGAGGATTGGACGCCGCGTTATTTCGGCGAAGGCGAGCTCGAAGCGCTGCTGCGCGAGCGCCAGGCGGAGGATCCGCGCAATCGCACGCTCGCGCAGCTCGCGGTCTGCTCGCGCGATTACGGCTGCTTCACCGCGCAGAACGTCTTTCTCGCGCGAGGCGAAGCGGCGCTTCCGGTCTCCCCGAAATGCAACGCGGCGTGCGTCGGCTGCATCTCCGAGCTCGCGCCTGATGCGGGGATGCCCTCGCCTCAGACGCGCGTCGCGTTCGAACCGGACGCCGGCGACCTGGCGCGGATCGCGATCCGCCATCTCGAGCGCGTACCCGACGGGATCGTGTCGTTCGGCCAAGGTTGCGAAGGTGAGCCGCTGCTGCGGGTGACGACGATCGAGCGCGCGATCGAGCAGATCCGCGCCGAGCGTCCGAACGGGACGCTCAACCTGAACACGAACGGATCGCTGCCCAAGAGCCTGAACCGCTTGATCGATGCCGGCCTGCAGGCGGTGCGCATCAGCCTGAACTCGTTCCGCCGCGAGGTCTACGCCGCGTACTACCGGCCGACGGGCTACGATCTCGACGACGTGCTCGCCTCGATCGCCCTCGCGACCGATCGCGGGCTGCGCGTCTCGTTGAACTACCTGACGCATCCCGGCGTCACCGACGACCGCGCCGAGGTCGAGTCGCTCGAGCGCTTCCTGCGCGCGCATCCGGTCGGAATGGTCCAGACGCGCACGTTGAACATCGACCCCGAGCTCTACTTCGCGCAAGTCGGCCGACCCACCGAGCCCCTCGGAATGCGCGAAGCCCTCCACCGCATCGAACGACTCGGCGTCTCCCTGGGCAACTTCACGCACACCCATTAGTTCTGGACGGGCACGGCCGGCTGCTGGGCCACCGGCGTGTGAGGGCGTTTGTGCCCGGCGCGCCCGTTGTGTGCTCCGTGCGTGATTGCGTCGCCGCCGAGCGCGATCTCGTGTGCATGGGTCGTCACGTCGACCCCTGCGCCGGTGCTGCGCAGCGTCGTCGCGATCGTGCCCCCGTTGCCGTTCGACGCGCTCACGTTGAGCGAGCCGTCTTGGTTCGCGGTGACCGTCTCGCCGCCGGAGAGGTCGGCGGATTCACCTTTGCCGAGCTGCACGGGTTGGCCGTTGTCGAAGATGGAGAAGGAGCCGTCACGGTTCATCGTGACGCTGTCCTGGTCGAAGTTCGTGTGGACGGTCGCCGATTGATTCGAGGTGACGCCGTTCGCGTCGGGCTGCGTCACGGCGGTCGAGACGCGATAGCCGCCATCGATCTGGTTACTGTGCACGAGGTCGCCGTGCGAGGTCATGCTGTCCCAGCGCACGTCGACCGCATTCTGACCGCCGGGCCCTTCCTGCGTCCCGGTCTCGGCGATGTGCGGATCGCCGGTCGAACTGACGTCGACGTTCTGGAACTGCTGCTGCGGCCCGTTCGGCAGCGGACTCTGCCAGGCGCCGCTGTTCGGACTCTGCCCGGCGCCCGCGTTCGGCAGCCCGCTCGCGTTCGGGCTCGCGCCCTGGTTCAGCAGCGTGCCGATGAGCTGCTGCAGCATGGTGACCAGACCCGACACGAGCCCGACCAGCGTCCCGCTCGATCCGTTTGCGGCCCCCGTCGTGCTCCCGAGGAGTCCGCCGAATGGATTGCCGGCGTTCGCGTTCGCTGTGCCGCAGCTCCACCACGACGGCCCGATCGCGTCGGAAGGCAGCGCAGGAGAAGCGCCAGGCGCCGCATTGTTCGGCCAGAGCTGCCGGCCGTCGCCGCTCGCGCCGTCGAGAGAAGAGAGGTCGAAGGTCGGGCCCAAGCCGGGCCATTGCGTCTGCATCGTCGGTCCGCGTCTCCTAGAAAGGTGGTCGCCCGTCCATCACGCGCCCAACGCGGTCGTCTAGTGTGGCCCGGTCGAATCAGTTCTCGAGAACCACGCCCTTGTGGGTAGCGATTTGCCAGTCGTTGCCGCACGGGTCCTTGACCATTGCGCGACGATCTCCGTACGGCACGTCGCACGGTTCCTCGAGCGACTCGGCTCCGGCGCGCAATGCACGCTGGTACGTCGCATCGGCGTCATCGACGTAGAGGTGGAGGAAGCTGGGCATCGGATCGCGCGGGCCGATCTCGCCTTCATCGCTGCCGATCACATCCCGGGCGGTGCGGGTCGCCCTCGCGTTCGATCAACGCGCCGCATGACTCGCACACCAGGTGCAGCCAGCAGACCGGGTCGCCGACCGCGTCGGCCGGCTCGGGTTCTTGTTCACGCGAACCCTCCATCGGTTCGGGCAGCCTTAGCCGAAAGCGATCGCGCTGAGGAGGCACAGCGCTGCGGGGAGTGCCTGGATCAGCAGGATGCGGCGCGTCACCGTGAGGCCGCCGAAGATTCCGGCGACGATGACGCACGAGGCGAAGAAGATCTCGAGCGGGCGCTGGAGCGACGCGGGTGCGAGGAGCGACCACACGAGGCCCGCAGCGAGGAAGCCGTTGTAGAGGCCTTGGTTGGCGGCCATCGATTTCGACTCTTCGGCGAACGCGGCGGTGATGCCGAAGGTGCGCAGCGTCGAGGGGCTGGTCCACCGGAACATCTCGAGGTAGAGAAAATACAGGTGCTCCAGCGCGACGATCGCGACCAAGACCATCGTGATCGCGTGCATCGCCGCGTCAGCCGACTAGTGCGGAGCAGACGCCCTGTCGGTTGTCGCGCTTGATCATCGCGATCACGTCGTCGCCGCCTTGCAGGGTGGTATCACCGTTCGGCACGACGACATCGCCGCCGCCGCGGTCGACGGCCACGATCACGCTGCCGCGCGGCAGCTGGACGTCGGCGATGCGTTTTCCGCGCGCCGGGGAGTCTTCGGCGATCCGGAGCTGCACCAGCTCGAGGCCGCCGCGGCCGACCTTCGCCAGCGGCTCGAGATCGAACGCGTTCACCCGCTCGTCGATCATCTCCAGGATCAGCTCGGTCGAGGAGATCACGGTCACCGGGCGGTCGCTGTCGAGCGACTCGAAGATCAGCTTGTTCTTGGGGTTGTTGACGCGCGCGATGCAGCGCGCGTTCGAGTGTTTCTTCGTGATGATGCAGACCACGAGGTTGTCCTCGTCATCGCCCGTGTCGGCGACCACCACCGATGCCCGCTGGACGCCGGCCTGCATCAGCACGTTGGGGTCGCAGCCGTCGCCGACGATCGCGATGTCGCTCTCGAGCAGGTTCGTCATCAACTGCGCCTTGCGCGCGTCCTTCTCGACGACGACGACCTCGTGCTGCTGTTTGATGAGCCCACGCGCCAGGTACGTGCCGACCTTGCCGCCGCCGACGATTAAAACGAACACGCGTTCACGCGCTCAGGCGCGCTTGCGGTCGCGCGGACGTGAACGCCGCGGCGAATTGCGAGAGGGCCTCCGGCGCGACGATCGCGTTGATCTCGTCACCCTCGGTCAAGATATCGCCCGGTGCGGCGATGCTGACGCTGCCGAGCCGACGGATCGCGGCGATTCGGACCTTGCCGTCGATCTCCACCTCGGCGACGCGCTTGCCGGCCTGCGTGCGGGAGACCGTCGCGACCAGCGAGCTGAGCTTGCCGAAGTCGAACGAGGGTACCGATGCGTACGCCACGTCCAGCAAACGGTCACGGATCAACTGCGCGCCGATCGTGGTCGGGCAGAACGTCTCGACCCCGAGCTCGCGGTAGAGCTGGCCGCGCGGCGGATCGTAGATGCGCGCGACGATCTTGGGGATGCGGAACATGCGCTGCGCGATCAGCGCGGCCATCACGTTGCGGTTGTCGCCGTCGGTCACCGCGACGAAGCCATCGGCACGTTCGGCCCCGGCGCGCTTGAGCACGTCGTAGTCGATTCCGGTCCCGACCTCGACTTGTCCGGCGAAGCGATTGCCCAGCCGCCGGAACGCGGCGGGGTTCTCGTCCACGACGACGACGTCGTGCTTGTCGGCGACGAGCAGTTTCGCGAGGTTCGAGCCCACGCGCCCGCAGCCGACGATCAGGTATCTCATGGGGCGCCCCCAGCCTTCGTTACCGTGACGGTTGTTCCCGCGGGGAGGAGAGGTGTACCGCTCTGCGAATTCGGGGGGTTTGGTCCGGCCCTTCGATCAGCTCGATGCGACTCGACGGGGCGTAGCTCAGCTTGGTAGAGCGCTGCGTTCGGGACGCAGAGGTCACAGGTTCAAATCCTGCCGCCCCGACCAGGTGAAAAACCGGCCCGCTTCCACGGGCCGGTTTTTCTTGGCTGCGACCTCAGTAGTCGATGTAGAACGGCCGCTTGAACTTCACGAACAGATCCTCAACGCGGTGCATCCAGTACCCGCCGGGAGGCGTGGTGTACGTGTAGCCGGGTGCCGGATACGGCTGGCATGTCTGCGAATCGCCCCACTGCGAGTGAAAGACGGTGCCCGCGCCCGGGATCACCCGCGGCGGCAGCGGGTCGGTGGCCCACAGCCACGCGTTCGTCGCATTCGTCTGCGGCGGATAGCCCTGCAACGTCACCATCGCGTAGCGCTTGGCGAGCGGCGGCCAGTATATGGCCGCGAACATCGTGTTGCCGCTGCAGTCCGGCGTGGTGAAGAGGGCGGTGCTGCCGCCGGGCGCTTGAAGTGAGTTGAAGACCTCGGGCGTGACCTTGAGCGTGACCGCGTCGCCGCCGGGAAGGCGGTATGCAACATAGCCGACCAGCGCTTGCGGAGCGTAGCTGTTGTCGTAGGCGATCAGGTCGCCGATCTCTTTGCCGGCCTTGTCCCACACTTTCTCACGACAGCAGTGCGTCGCCGGCGGGTGGGGTTGGTAGCCGTCGCCGGGTTTGACGACCATGCGCGGGTCGGGCGCACCCTGCGCGAGCGCCGCGGTACCGACGACGATGACGAGTGCCGAAAGCAGGGTCGATCGCATCCGAGTCCTCCTTCGAGTGGCCGACGAGCGTCGAACGGGTTGCTTGGCTTCCCAGGCGCGAGGGCCTTGTCAACCGCGGCCGCGCGAGGGGAGGTCCCCGAGAACCCTGGGGCCAACGGGCCGCCGTTGTTCTCACGTTTCAGTCCCGCCGCCCGGCGCGTGCTCCGCGCCGCGGAGCAAGAGTGCCGGAACCACAACCACTACTACGTGGGTGCCGAGCACATGCTGTACGCGCTGCTCGAGGAGCATGACGCCGCCGTCGACGCGCGGCTCGCCGCCGACGAGGTCGAGCCGGCGGACGTCCACGCCGAGGTCAAACGCGCGCTGGGGACCGGCGAGGGCCGCACCTGGGAGGGGATCCTGGTGACACCTCGCGTCCGAAAGATTGTAGAGATCGCCGAGCGGCTCGCCGGAGACCGGGAGATCGAGCCGATCGACCTTTTCGAAGCGATCCGTGCCGAAGGCGGCGGGCTCGCGGCCGACATCTTGAGGCGCGCATGGAACACCTGAGCACCGTTTTTCACGATCTCGTCGTCCACTTCGGTTACGCCGGGCTGTTCGTCGTGATGTTCCTCGGCAACATGGGGGCGCCGGCCGGGACCGAGTTCGTCATGCCGACAGCCGGCGCGCTCGCGGCGCAAGGGCACCTGCCGAGCATCGGATCACTGCCGGCCTGGATCCTGGTCGCCATCGTCGGCACGATCGCCGAGGTCTGCGGCGCGACCACCCTTTACGCGGTCGGCTACTACGGCGGCGTTCCGGTGCTCGAGCGCTACGGCAAGTACGTCGGCTTCAAGCACAGCGCGCTGGTGAAGGTGCACGGCTTCTACGAGCGTTTCGGGACGATCACCGTGTTCTGGTGCCGTTTCATCCCGTTCGTGCGCGGCGTCGCCTCGTTCCCGGCCGGCATCTCGCAGATGAGCCTCGCCCATTTCATCCCCTACACCGCGGTCGGCTCGGCGATCTTTTGCTTCGGGCTCGCGTATCTCGGCAACGCGGCCGGCAACAATCTCGACGCGATCCTGGCCAACCTCCACAAGGCGACGCTCGCGATCGTCGTCGGGGTGGTGCTGCTCGTCGTCGCGGCGGTCGTCGTGATGCTCCTGCGCAGCAAGAAGGCGGGGACCGATCCCGGCGCCTGAGGCGCTGTGGCGCCGCGCCAAGCGGCGCGGGCCACTGGTGCTGCTGCTTCACGGTCACGGCGTCGACGAGCGCGACCTCTTTCCGCTCGAGCACGTCTTTCCGGCGGACGCCTCGGTTGCGGCGCTGCGCGGACCGATCGCGGCGGACGGCGGCTACCGCTGGTACGCGCACCACGACGTCGGCCGCCCGATCGCGGCTTCGCTGGCGGCCGGGATGGCGTACGTCGAGGCGTGGCTCGAAGCGCAGGAACCGGCCGGCGTGTGGCTGGTCGGCTTCTCGGGCGGCGCGCTGATGGCGGGTGCGCTGCTGCTCTCGACGCCGCATCGCTTCGCGGGCGTGGCGATGCTGCACGGGCCGCTGCCGTTCGACGCAGGCGTCCCGCTCGAGCCCGGCCGCCTGAGCGGGTGTGAGGTGTTCTACGGCTACGGCGAGCTGGACGCGATGATTCCGCCGGCGCTCACGCTGCGCTCGCGCGCATATCTGCGCGAGGAGAGCGGGGCTCGGGCCGAGATCCACGCCTACCGCGCCGGTCACGAACTCATCGCTGCCGAACACCGCGACCTCGCGCGCTGGTATGCTGCGCTGACGTAATCGTTCACTCATGCGGCGCAGGTTCGTTGCGCTACTTGACCGCGCGGGCGAATTCCACTACGGTATTCGATACCTGGCTTACGTCGCCTGATCGGACGTGAGCGAGTGGACGGGGTTAGGGGTGGTACGATTCGACTCCCGCCGGGCTTGCCCGGCGTCGACGCCGCGCGCGCAATACCGAGCACGCGTGGAGTACGGTTCTCCGTCGCCATCTGCACTACGAAAGGACGTTGATGACACAACAAGAGATCGTCGAGCAGCTCAAGAAGCACGGTGTCCACAATCTCGAGGACTTTGCGAAATTCGTCGTCAAGGAGGCGCAGCAAGGCAACGAGAACGCGCCCGCCAAGAACGGCGTCATCATCCACAGTCACGGGTTCGTCACGCACTGACGGCGCGCCGCGGCATGATTCTCGTCGATCGGACGAGCGTTTTCGGTGATGCCGCGTCACGTGCGGGGTTCGCCGGCGGCGCACTGCGGTGGCTGCTGGCGAACCTGCATTTCTTCGATCCGCCGCAGGAGGACACGGTAGCCGCCGGGCTCGCCGGCGACAACGACGGAAACCGGCGCCGCAAGGCGTTCGCGGAGTTGGGTGCGCTGCTGCGGCTCGCGACGCGGGCACCGGCATTTCACGACGACGAGAGCGTACGCCGTCTGACCGCGTGGTGGCTCGCTACGGTCCGCGCGCGCAACTTTTTCTTCGACGCGCGCCGGCGAGACGGCCACTATGCTCTGCGCTGCGTCGCGTATGCGGTGATGAGATCGCTCGGGGAGGCGCCTGCAGCCACCGGCCGGGCGCTGCAAGACGTCCTGGAGCGTGGCCGCTTCGAACGGCTGGAGCGCAGCGCTTGGGAAAAGATCGACACGGCCTACTATCTCGATGCCGCGGGACTCTCGCACCGGTTGGGCGACCGCCGCGAGCTGGCCCGGGCGAGCTCCCTCGCGGCTCCGCCGAGCTTGCCGTATACCACGAATCACGATCTCTACGGCATCACGCACCTGCTGTTCCACCTCGCGGACTTCGGTCGAGTCGACGTGAGCGGCGTGCTCGGCGCGGCGTTGCCGGCGCTGCGCGACTATGTGGAACTTGCGCTCGCCATGTGTATCGCCGAATCGGACTGGGACTTGGCGGCGGAGTTTCTGATCTGCCGGATCTGTCTGCACGCGCACGGCGCGATCGACCTTGAAGCAGGGAGCGCGTTGCGCGAAGCGCAGACCTCGAGCGGTTTCATTCCCGACCGCGCGTGGCTGTGCGGGCTTGCCTTTCCTGACGACGTTCGAGGGCGCGCCGAGATGGAGTTCTTCGCGGTGTACCACCCGACGATCGTGGCACTGTTCGCGGTCGTCTGCGACATGACGAGCGAAGATCGTCGATCCGCCGAATGAACGAGCAAGCAGAGACCGTCGGCGAGATAGCGGTCAGTGCTGCCGGCTGGCTCGCCGGCGCGGTGCGCCCGGATGACCCGGCGCACCGCAGCTCGCTCGCCCGCGCGCTCGGGCTAGCGGAATTGTGCCGCCTCGTCCAACCGAAAAGCGTCTCCGCCGTGGCCGACCTCGTCAGCGAGATCCTCGAACGAATTACCGTCGAGGATCTGATCGCCACCGAGCTCCTGACCGCGCTGCTCGCCGCCGCGGCGATCGTTCGAACGGACGCGGGCTCGGCGCCCGGCGTGTTCGCGTATCTGGGCATGCTCGAGGATCTGGTCGGCGCTGCGCTCGATGACACGAACGGCGTCCTTGCGCGCATGGCGCTGCGGGGCGAGGGCGCCCCGCGAGTCGACCCCGCCGAGCCGCTCACGTGCGGCGAGGCCGGCCTCCTGCGCTTGGACGGCAGCGGGGGTGACCAGGTTTTCGAGCAGATCGAGGTGCGGAGCGCGTACGGTACGATCGACGCGCGAGGCGAGGCGCCGCTGACCCTCATGATCGAGGGGACGGCGATGGGTGCATTCCGGCGGTACGATCTTCCGCGCGGAATGCGTGCCCTTCGAGCACGCTGCTATCTCGACCCGAGCTGGTCGCTTGGGCTCGAATCCGGCTTCGCGTTCATCCGCACCTCGGCGTGCGCCGACGGCAGCTTCGGCGATTACGACGGAGCAACGATTGCTTTGCGCGAGGCCGGGCGGCCGGCCGAACTTCTGGAGCTCAAGCTGCCGGTAACATTCCAAGCGCTCTGGACGCTCGCCGAAGTGGACGACTGCTCGTTCCGCCTCGCCGCGCGCGCGTTCCCGGGTGGGCTTCTGCGAAAGGGGCAACAGATATGCTGACGCCGGCTCAGATCGGGGACTTCAAGCGCGACGGCGTGCTGCGATTGCCGGCGTTTTTCTCCACCGACGAGACCCGCGTGATGCGCAGCCGCGTCGAGCGGCATTTCGGCGTACCGAAGACGCCCGAGGCCTGGCGGGCTGCGATGCTCAAGACGAAGTCCTCTGCGTTCGACGAGGCGCACATGCCGGCGCCGACGAGTCACGAAAAGTTGTCCGCACTCTTCGCGCGGGTCGACCCGGACGTGCGCTGGACGGGGCGCAACGAGGTCATCATACGCGCCCCGGAACCTGGAGAGCCTTGGCTCGGGGCGCGCGCACCGCACCTCGATTTCCCGATCGGATTTTTCGGTGCAGGGCAGCCGGTGCGCACGCTCGTCCATTTCGTCATCTATCTCGGCGACGTCGGAGAGCGCGGCGGCGCGTTCATGTACTGGCCCGGCAGCCACCTCGTGGCGTGGGACCACTTCCGACGACATCCGCTCGACTATTGCTCCCGCGGCGAGCGTGGGAGCGTAGCGACGTTCGAGATCATCGGACAGCAGCTGGCGTCCTTACCGGAGACCTTCGTCGGACGTGCCGGCGACATGCTCCTGTTTCATTCGCTGCTCTACCACTCGGGGTCGACCAACCTGAGCGATCAGCCGCGCATCGCGATCTTCGGCCGCTGGGGTGCCGGCATCGATCCGGGAGTACCTCACTACGACTTCGACCGCGACATGTGGTCGTATTGGAGCCTGGGAGCGGCCGCGAGCGCGTAGCACGAGGAGCCCACGAGTTCCCTGGCGGCGGCTCCTCGGGTATCATGGAACGAGTGGCCGTCGAACCGACGCGTCTCGAACGCACCCTCGCGCAGCTCCCCGACCTGCCCGGCGTCTACATGATGATCGGGGCGGACGGCCGCATCCTGTACATCGGCAAGGCCGTCTCGCTGCGCAACCGGGTGCGCTCCTACTTCCAGGACTCCGCCGCGCACGAGCTTCGCACGGTGAAGATGGTCGAGCGCGTCGTCGACGTCCGGACGATCGTCGTCACCAACGAGATCGAGGCGCTGATCCTCGAGGCGAACCTGATCAAGCGCCACCAGCCGCCCTTCAACGTGCGGCTGCGGGACGACAAACGGTTCCCGTACCTCAAGGTCACGAACGAGCCGTTCCCGCGCGTCGTCTTCACGCGTGTCGTGAAGGACGACGGCGCGCGCTACTTCGGCCCCTACACCAACGCGCACGGGCTGCGCGAGATGATCGACCTGGTGCGCATCGTCTTTCCGCTGCGCACCTGCCGCGAGCCGATCGACGGCAAGCGCAAGCGCCCGTGCCTGCAATACCATATCAAGCGCTGCCTCGCGCCCTGCGTCGGCTACCAGACGGAAGACGACTACGACCGGCTCGTCGACGAGGTGGTGCTGTTCCTCGAGGGGCACTTCGACCCGCTGATCGAGCGGCTGCAGCGCGAGATGACCGACGCCGCGGGCAACTACAACTTCGAGGCGGCGGCGCGGCTGCGCGACCGCATCATCGCCGTCCGGCGCACGATCGAGGCGCAGAAGGTCGTGTGGCGCTCGCGCATCGACGTCGATCTCATGGCGCTGGCGCGCGCGCAGGGCCAAGCGTGCATGGAAGTCTTCATGGTGCGCGACGGCAAGCTGCTCGGCCAGGAGTACTTCATCCTCGAGGGCACGGGTGAGCGCAGCGACGCGGAGATCGTGTCGGAGTTCCTGAAGCAGTTCTACACCTCGCGCACCGGAAACTTCGGAATGGACGCTTCGTACGACGCCGAGCGCACCAGATCAGAAGAGCGTCGTGTA
>CALEOJ010000261.1 GCA_937910425.1 uncultured candidate division WPS-2 bacterium | reverse complement strand
GGGCGCCCGGAGGCCGTCCAGCGCCCCGGCGACCCACAGCCCGGCGAGCGCAGCGTCGCCGAGGCGCTCGCCGCACAGGCCGTCGAGCTCCACGCGGGAGACCCACCGCCGCTCGGACCCTGAGCTTGTCGAAGGACCCACGCCGGCCCATCACGCTCAGCCGCCTCGTCGGCAAGAGGGGCGCCACCTCCAAGGATTCCCGCGTCCCCCTCCGTAACGGGCCGTGCGATCACCGCCCGCCCACGCGGGCGCCCGTCCACCAGGAGAGAGCGAGAGCGAGTCATGGCAGCCGAAGCCTACTGCGTCAAGTGCAAGACCAAGCGTGAGATCAAAGACGCGCACGTCATCACGATGAAGAACGGCCGCCCCGCGACCGAGGGCAAGTGCCCGGTCTGCGGGACCAAGATGTTCAAAATCGGGGCTGCGTCCTAGCGACGCGGCCCCTTACTTTCGGATCGGGACCGAATCGGGCTATACTGGACGGGCACCACAAGATATAGGGGTGTCGGGTCGCAAGCGACCCCAAGCGCTCCCGGAGAGGACCTAGCCGACCTGCTCTGCCCGCACTGCCGCAAGAACGAGACCCGCGTTGTCGACTCGAGAGACGACGACAACTCCGTCCGACGGCGACGCGAGTGTCTCGGCTGCAAGCACCGCTTCACCACCTACGAGCGCATGGAAGCCCCGCGTCTGTTCGTCGTCAAGAAAGACGGCCGGCGCGAGCAGTACAATCGCGACAAGGTGCTGAGCGGGCTGCGCCGTGCTTGCGAGAAGCGGCCGGTCTCCGAAGCCCAGATGGAGGAGGTCGTCGCGTCGATCGAGCGCGAGCTGTTCGCGCGCGGCGAGAGCGAGGTCTCGGGGAAGCTGATCGGCGAGAAGCTGATGGAGTCGCTCAAGAAGGTCGACGAGGTCGCGTACGTGCGCTTCGCGAGCGTGTACCGCGACTTCCGCGACGTCGCGAGCTTCCGTGCCGAACTCGAAGGCCTGCTCGCCAAGTGACGCCGGCGGTTACGGTCGCCGTCACGCGCCTGCCCGGAGGCGAGGGACTTCCGTTGCCGGCCTACATGAGCGCCGGCGCGGCCGGTGCCGACGTGGTCGCGGCGGTCGCGGACGATCTGGTGCTGGCACCCGGCGATCGCGCGTTGGTGCCGACCGGCTTCGCGCTCGAGGTCCCCGACGGGTTCGAGGTGCAAGTGCGGCCCCGTAGCGGGCTCGCCACGAAGCACGGCGTGACGCTGCTGAACACCCCGGGGACGATCGACAGCGACTACCGCGGACCGGTCGGCGTCGTGCTGGTGAATCATGGCCGCGAGCCGTTCGTCGTCCGCCGCGGCGAGCGCATCGCCCAGCTCGTCGTCGCGCCCGTCGTCCGGGCGACGTTTCGCGAGGTGCAGACGCTGGCGGCCAGCTCGCGCGGCGAGGGCGGCTTCGGTTCCACCGGCCAATAGGGCCATGTCGTGAAAGTGTACGTGGTCGGGAAGGGAGCGGTCGGGACGTATCTCGGCGAACTGCTGCGCGGAATTGGGAACGACGTGTCCTACGCGCCGCGCGACCTAGCTGCGGTCGAACCCGTCGACGCCGACATGGCGCTCGTCACCGTGAAAGCGTTCGACACGGCGTCCGCGATCGAGACGCTGCGCCGCGCGCTCAAGGACCCCGCTGCGACCACGATCGTCACCCCGCAGAACGGCGTCGGCAACGAAGAGCTGCTCGCCGCGGCGTTCGGTGCCGACAACGTCGTCGCCGCCGCGCTGACCGTCCCGGTCGACGTCGACGCGAGCGGCGCCGGGTTCGCGGCGAAGGGCGGCGGGATCGCGTTCGCCCCGGTCGGTTCGACGAGCGCGCACAACTGGTTGCTCGCCGCGTTTGGCACGACCGGGCTGCCGACGACGGCGGTCGCCGACTATCGCTCGCTGAAGTGGTCGAAGCTCGCGCTGAACGTCGTCGCGAACGCGGCCTGTGCGATCCTGGACGTGCTGCCCGAGCGGCTGGTGCGCGAGGACGCCGTCTTTGCGCTCGAGATCCGCGCGATCCGCGAAGTCCGCGCCACGATGAAAGCGCTCGGGATCGCGGCGATCGACCTGCCACGCTATCCGGTGCGCGCGCTGCTCGGCGTCGCCTCGCTGCCGACCCCGGTCGCCCGAGCGCTGCTCGCCTCGCGCATCGCCGGAGCGCGCGGTCAGAAGCCGCCGTCCCTCCTGGTCGACCTGCGCAGCGCGAAACATCGCACCGAGGTCGAGGTGCTGAACGGGGCCGTCGCGCGCGCGGCGCGCGAGGCGGGTGTGCAGGCGCCGGTGAACGCCGCGTACGCGCGGATCCTCAGCGACATCGCGCACATGCCGCAGTTGTGGGCGAAATACCGCGAGCGCCCTGCAGCGCTCGTCTCCGAAGTACGATCGAAATGAATGCCGTGGTGACCAAGTGAGAAATCCTGACGTTCCCGAGTCGCTCGACGGGTGGGCGATCCTGCACCGGATGTTCCGGCTCGACCGGCGCCGCTGGGACGCGCTCGACGGCGCGCGCAAGGACGCGATCGAGCGCGAGGCGTCCGGCCTGTTCTCCGCGCTCGCGCGCGACGCGGCCGCCGACCTCGGGCTGGCACAGCTGCTCGGACACAAAGGCGACCTGATGCTCACCCACTATGCGCACACGTTCGATGCGCTCGGCGAGGTGCAGGCGCGCGTCGACAAGCTCGCGCTCCGCGATTACCTGGAGCCGCTGGATTCGTACGTCTCGATCCTCGAACTCGGCCTCTACGGGGACACCGCCAAGTTCCACGCCGAGTTGCGCGACCGAGGGCTCAAGCCGCACTCCGACGCGTGGAACGCGGCCTTCGACACCCTGATGCACGAAGCGGCGTCCGATCCGCGCAACGCGGCGCGGCTGTTCGCGCGCATCCCGCGGCGGCGGTACGTCTGCTTTTATCCGATGAACAAGAAGCGCGACGGCAGCGACAACTGGTACGCCACGCCGTACGACGAGCGCGCCAAGATGATGCTGGAGCACGGCAAGATCGGGCGCTCGTTCCACGGTCACGTCACGCAGGTGATCTCCGGCTCGATCGGATTCGACGACTGGGAGTGGGGCGTCGATCTCTATGCCGACGATCCGCTGGTCTTCAAGAAGCTGGTCTACGCGATGCGCTTCGATGCGGCGTCGGCGCGCTTCGGTGAGTTCGGGCGCTTTTGGACCGGGATGCAGTTCTCGGTCGCGCAGCTCGGCGTTTTCCTGGCCGGAGAAACCTCGCCGGCGCTGCTCGCCGAGGATGCTGCGGAAGCGGCGCTGCACCGATGAGCGCGTTCGGCGGCATCGACCACATCGATCTGCGCGTGCCGGCGCTCGGAGCGGTCGAGGCGTTCTACGACGCGTTCCTGACGCGCCTCGGCCTGACGCGCAAGAAGTACAGCCACGTCGCTTTCGGCGGCGAGTCATGGCGCGATGCGACTCCCGACGACTACAACGCCGTCGAATGGTACGAGGAGAACGTCAGCGGGCGTCCGGCACCGTTCTTCGGCGTGATCGAGGAAGACGGTGCACAGCCTGCGCACGGGCGCATCGCGTTCGCCGTCGCCGCGGCCAGTCTCGACGAGTGGGCGCGTGTTCTGCCGGAGATCGGCGCTCGCGAGATCGAGCGCTGCGAGGACCCCTCGTACCCCGCACTGTTCTTCACCGATCCGCTCGGCACGCGGCTCGAGGTCTGCGCGCGCCGCTCCCGCGCGTGAGAGTGGCGCCGCGCGCGCTCGTCTGCGCCGCGGGGATCGTGCTCGCGACCTGCGCGCAGTCGGGACCGGCGTCGTCGACACGCCCACACTTCGTACCGCGGCCGCAGAGCGCCAGCATGAATATCGCGGCGAGAGACGGCGCGTTCATCGTCAACACGTGGAGCTTCGGGAAGAAGTTCACCGTTGATCCGTCCAAGCTCCGTTTTACGCTCCGCAGCCAGGATCGCGCCGACGCGAAAGCCATGCCGTTCGACGCGCGGGTCGGGTCGCCGGTGCGTGACCGGTCGTTCGATCAAGCGCAGCCGCCGGGGACGCTCACCTCGTACGATCTGCCGGTCGTCTTTCCGAAGCGGCCGGCGCCCGGCATGTACGACCTCGCGGTGCTGCCCCAGCCTGGGTTCACGCGGAATGACGACGGCACCGAACTTCCGCCCGGCGAACGTTCGGCGCACACGGACGTGTATTGGCCGGACGAGGACGGAGCCGACGTCGGCCTGAGCAGCGTGCGCGCACGGCTCGTGAACCGCACGGTGTACGGGCTCGGCGGGATCGTGCTGAGCTGCGGCGCCGCGTCGTTCAAGACGTATCTGGCGAGCGTCGGCGTCACCGTGCGCAGCGTCGAGCGCCGGCACGGGGTGCTGCAGCGCTTGTGGACGGGATCGATGGTGAACTGGGGCAACGACGCGGCGTATTCGTTTCTGAGCGTGGACCCGCTCGAGCTGCGTGCGGAGTATCCGAAGGCGGCGCCGTTCGGGACCGGTGGTTCCACGGAACCGGCCGGCGATGCGCCCTGTCCGGGATTGACGCTCGCCGACCCGTGGCACGTCGACGTCACCATTACGTCTACGCCGCCGCCACCGTTGCCGAGCGGATACGATCAATTCAAGATCGCGATCGGCATGTCGCGCGCCGATGTCGCGCGGCGCCGCGGCTACCCCCAGGGGTACTTCACGCGCGCCGCGCTCGACGCGCAGCCCGAGTGGGCGTACGAGGACGCGCTGGTGGACGCGTACACGATCACCTTCCGCAACGGTCGCGTGGCGTCGTTCACCGTTCCGCGCGGGCTGCCGTGACGAAGCGCGACGCGCTGCTCGCCGTCTGCTCGCTGGCGCCGCCGCTCGCAGACGGAACCTGCGCGTGGTGCGCCGCGGAGCTGCCGCAGCGCAGGCGCACGTGGTGCAGCGACCGCTGCGGCGACCTGTTTTGGGCGAACCACTGGTGGTCGGTCGCGCGGAGCGCGGCGAAGCGCCGCGACCGGTATCGCTGCCGCAGGTGCGGCACGCGCGGACCGAAGCGGCCGGCACGGGTCGCGCATCGCACGCGTACGGCGTATCTGGCGGCGATGCGCGCGTGGCGCGCGGCGAAGAAGACCGGTCGCCTCGAGGTCAACCACATCGATCCGGCGGCAGGCCGGCACGGTCAACTCTCCTGCGTGCACCACCTCGACAACCTCGAGACGCTCTGCATGTCCTGCCACAAGGTGCACACCTCCGCCCTCAGGCGCTCAACCGGCGTCTGAGCTCGGTTCCGCTTCGTGAAGGCCTTGGGAGTACACGGGGTGATCGCGGAGCTGGGCGATGCGCGGCACCGTGCTCGGATAGCAGCCGTCCGGATGCGCGCGCTGGAACAGGATGCCGCGCGCCGCCATGTACTCGAAGTTCTCGTACAATGCGTCGCCGCGCGTCCGGCGCATACGCATGATCACCGGCTCCAGGTCCTGCCACGTCGCGTAGCAGGACGACGATGAGACGTCGAGCATGACGTTCTCGTCCAAGAGCCCGTGCTTCATGTAGGATCCGATCTGCTCGTACCAGGAGCAGATATGGATCTCCGGATGCCGCAGCGGGTCGATCGGCCCGTCGAGCTCCGCGAGGAATTCCGGATCGCGAAGCTTGGCGGGCAGTTCGATGCGGACGTACGGCATCACGCGCTGAAATTCCGGATCGCGCCAGTCGTCGAGCACCTTGAGCAGGCCGGCGAGTGTCGTCTGGGCTCGTAACTGCCGGATCTGCCGGAGCGCGGCGAACGCCGCGCCGGCGACGACCAGCAGGGTCACCGTCGAAACGATCGCGTTCCAGAGCCCATAATCAACCGTCAACTCGACCCTCCGTCGGCTTGCCGTCGTCTGTTCTGTGGCGGTCCGACGGCGTCCCGCGATAGGGGCCGAACCGGATGGGAACGCTGAGCCCATGAGCACGACAGCCGAGCACACCGCGACAATCGAGACGCTGAACCCCGCTACGGGCGAGGTATTGCGGCGCTACGAGCCGCACGACCGCGCCGCCCTCGACGCGCGGCTCGACGCCGCGGTCGCGGCGCAGCGGCGCTGGCGCGAGACCTCCTTCGCCGAGCGAGGCGCGGCGCTCCGCGGGGCGGCGGCGTACCTGCGCGCCCACAAGGCCGAGCTCGCCGAGCTCGCGACGCGCGAGATGGGCAAGCCGGTCGCCGAGGCGGAAGCCGAGATCGAGAAGTGCGCCGTCAGCTGCGACTGGTTCGCCGCGAACGCCGAGCGTCTGTTGGCGAGCGAGGAGATCGCGTCGAACGCGACGCGCAGCTACGTCGCGTTTCGTCCGCTCGGCGTCCTGCTCGCGATCATGCCGTGGAATTTCCCGTACTGGCAGGTGTTCCGGGCCGCCGCGCCTGCGCTGATGGCCGGCAACACCGTGGTGCTCAAGCACGCTTCGAACGTCACCGGCGTCGCGCTGAAGATCGAGGAGATCTTCCGCGCTAGCGGCTTCCCCGACGGCGTCTTCGCGACGCTGCTCGTCGCCAGCAAGGCGATGGAGCCGATCGTGCTCGACGATCGCATCGCCGCGGTGACGCTCACCGGCAGCGAAGCCGCCGGCTCGTCGGTCGGCGCGTCAGCCGGCAAGGCGATCAAGAAGACGGTGATGGAACTGGGCGGTTCCGACTACTTCATCGTGCTTGCCGACGCGGATCTCGAGAAAGCCGCGGAGACCGGCGTGAAGGCGCGCTTCCAAAACGCCGGTCAGAGCTGCATCGCGGCGAAGCGGTTCATCGTCGAGGACGCCGTCTACGACCGCTACGCCGAGCTGTTCGTCGCCAAGGCCCGCGAGCTGACCGTCGGCGATCCGATGGAGCGCGCGACGAAGATCGGTCCGATGGCGCGCACCGATCTGCGCGACGATCTCGCCGCCCAAGTACGAGACACCGTCGCCGCCGGTGCGACGCTGCTGCTCGGCGGGGAAGCTATTCCCGGGGCCGGTGCGTACTTCGCCCCGACCGTGGTGGGCGACGTGCGTCCGGGGATGCGCATGGCGGTCGAGGAGACGTTCGGGCCGGCGGCGGCGCTGATGCGCGCGCGCGACGCCGCGCACGCCGTCGAACTCGCCAACGACTCGCGCTACGGGCTGGGCGGAAACCTCTGGACGCGCGATCTCGCGCTGGCCGAACGTCTCGCCGCGCAGTTGCAATCGGGGAACTGCTTCATCAACGGGATGACGGCGTCGGATCCGCGCTTGCCGTTCGGCGGCGTGAAGAAGAGCGGGATCGGGCGCGAGCTCTCAGCGTTTGGGATTCGTGAGTTCGTCAACGTGCAGACGGTCTGGATCGGTCCCGACACCGGCGCCGCCCCCGGCGGGCCTCCCGCCGAATGATCGAACGGGCCACGACCGCCGGGTAGAGGAGGGCCTCCGCCCCGAGCGTACACTTGGCGGGACGATGAGCGAAACGATCCGGAAGCTCTCCGTCGTCGACTCGGCCTTTCTGTTCGCCGAGACCGCCGAGTGCCCGATGCATGTCGGCAGCCTGACGATCGTCACGCTGCCCGAGGGCTACACGGGCGACTTCTACGAAGACTGCGCCCGCTGTGGGAGATCTACGTCTTCGAGATGGCCGGCAATCAGGCGGCGATCTATTCGAAGATGCACCACGCGCTGATCGACGGCGGCGCGGGCGCAGCGCTCGCCGGGATCCTCTACGATGCGTCGCCCGCGGGCGGGGAGGATCCGCCTACGCTCGCGCCGCCGCGCCCACCGGTCAAGAAGCAAGAGGTTCGCGACGTCGCCTCGTCGATGTTCGCGGCGTACGCCGAGCTCTGGCGCGCGCCGCTTTCGTCGTCGGGACTCGGCAAGCTGGAGCTCCCGCGCAGCGGCGGCACCGACCTCGCCTCGGTGCTGCTCGACGCCGCGATCGATCAGGCCGAGTGGCCGCTGCGCTTCAGCGCGAACTTCACCGAGATCGCAAGCGCGTATCAGGCGGCGATCTCCAACGCGTTCAAACCCGAGTCGCTGAAAGCGCTCGAGCTCTTGTCGGCTCCATCGACGCCGATCAACGTCGCCATCTCCTCGGAACGGAGCTTCGCCGCGGTGACGGTGCCGATGGCGCGCGTGAAGGCGGTCGCCGCCGCCGCCGGCGGCAAGGTCAACGACGTCGTGCTCGCGCTTTCCAGCGGCGTGCTGCGGCGGTATCTCGCCGAAGGCGACGCGCTGCCGAAGAAGTCGCTGACCGCCTTCGTGCCGATCTCGGCGCGCGAAGCGGGAGACGCCGAGATGAAGAATCAGGTCTTCGGCATGGTCGTTCCGCTTGCGACGGACGCCGACGATCCGAAGGCGCGGCTCACGGCGATCGTCGCGAGCGCGAACACGTCCAAGGCGATGGCCAACCCGTTCCGCGCGCTGATGCCGCACTTCGCGGAGATCCCGACCTTCGGCACGCCGATGCTGCTGCAGCTGCTGGCCGTCTTCTACGGCCGCTCGCGGCTCTCGGACAGCGTCCCGCCGCCGTTCAACGTCGTCGTCTCCAACATCGTCTTCTCGCGCGCGCCGCTCTACATGGCCGGAGCCCGCATCGAGCACGTCTACCCGATGTCGATCCCGGTCCACGGCCAGGCGCTGAACATCACCGTCCACGGCTACGTCGACGGCCTCGACTTCGGCTTCATCGCCGGCGCGAACGTCGTCCCCGATTTGAGGCGGATGGCCACGCTGCTGACGGAAGAGCTCGCCCAGCTCGAGCGAGCGTACGGTTTGGCGGGATGAAGGCGCCCGCCGCCCCGCGCGCGGCAGCGCTCGAACCGATCCCGCACCCGCCGAAGAAGCCGTTCGTCGGGAACATGTTCTCAGTCGGCGCGACCACGCCGATACAGGATCTGGTCGCGCTGGCGCGCGAGCTCGGACCGATCTTCCAGCTCGACATCATGGGCAAACCGATCACGGTGGTCTCGGGGTTCTCGCTGGTCGACGAGCTGAGCGACGAGTCGCGCTTCGACAAGTCGGTGCGCGGCCCGCTGCACCGCGTCCGGACGATCTCCGGCGACGGCTTGTTCACGGCCTTCACGTCGGAGCCGAACTGGTCGAAAGCGCACAACATCCTGCTGCCGAACTTCGGCGATCGCGCGATGCAAGGCTATCACCCGATGATGCTCGACGTCGCGGACCAGCTGATGCTGAAGTGGGCCCGGCTCAATCCGGACGACGAGGTCGACGTCGTCCACGACATGACGGCGCTCACGCTCGACACGATCGGGATCTGCGGTTTCGGCTACCGCTTCAACTCGTTCTACCGCGAGGACAATCACCCGGTTGTCGATGCAATGGTCGACGCGCTCGAGATCGCGATGACCGTGCGCGGCCTGCCGCTCGAGGACGTCTTCACGCGGCCGCGGCGAGCACGGCTGGCCGCCGACGCGGAGTACCTCAACAGCGTCGTCGACCGCATCATCCGCGACCGCAAGGCAGAGCGTGCCGCCTCCGACGAGACGCAGAAGACGGATCTGCTCGACTACATGCTGGTGGGCGTCGACCGCAAGTCCGGCGAGCGCCTCAGCGACGAGAACATCCGCTATCAGATCATCACGTTCCTGATCGCCGGGCACGAGACGACCAGCGGCCTGCTCTCGTTCGCGACGTACTACTTGCTGAGCAATCCCGACATCCTGGCGCGGGCGTACGACGAGGTCGACCGTGTTTTCGGCACCGATCTCTCGGTGAAGCCGACGATGAAGCAGGTCGGCGCGCTGGTCTACGTCCAGCAGATTCTCAAAGAGACGCTCCGTCTGTGGCCGACCGCGCCGGCTTTCGGGCTGCTTCCCTATAAAGACGAGATCATCGGCGGGCGCTACGCGCTGAAGGCGCGGCGGCAGATCACGTTGCTGCTCCCCGCGCTGCACCGCGATCCCTCCGTCTGGGGTGAGCGGTCCGAGCTGTTCGATCCCGACAACTTCACGCCCGAACGCGAGCGCGCGCGCCCGCTCAACGCGTACAAGCCGTTCGGCAACGGTCAGCGCGCCTGCATCGGGCGCCAGTTCGCGATGCAAGAAGCGACGCTCGTGATCGGGATGATCCTCCAGCATTTCCGGCTGATCGACCATCAGCGCTACGTGCTGCGCGTCAAGGAGACGCTGACGCTCAAGCCCGAGGGGCTGAAGATCGGAAGAGCGTCGTGTAGGGAAAGAGTGTAGATCTCGGTGGTC
>CALEOJ010000260.1 GCA_937910425.1 uncultured candidate division WPS-2 bacterium | reverse complement strand
GGCGGTGCGGGCGGCGGCGGCGGAAAGTCGTGGAGCTCGGACGTGGCCGACGGCGGTCACGGCGGTACGTTCACGCCGTCGGCGACGCGGCTCGTCCTGGGCGGCGGCGGCGGCGCGGGCGTGCGCAACAACAGCAGCGGGACGATGTCGTCAGGCGGCAGCGGCGGTGGGCTCGTGATGATGCGCGTCGGTGGGCTCATCAACAACGTTACCCTCACCGCGAACGGGATGATGGGCGTCGACCCCCAGAACGACGGCGGCGGCGGCGGCGGCGCAGGCGGGACGGTGATGATCACCGCGCAAGCGACGTTTACCGGCGTCACCGTGAATGCCAACGGCGCGAACGGCACCGACGCCGACGTCCTCAACGCGGGCGGCGCCGCGCACGGTCCGGGTGGCGGCGGCGGCGGCGGCGTGGTCGTCCAGAGCGGCGGTGTTGGCTCGACGGTCAACGGCGGGCAGCCCGGCGTGACCGACGGTAGCCCGGATCCGGACGCCCACTACGGTGCGGCCGCCGGAGGCACCGGACAAACGCTCGCGATCGCGTACAATGCCGTGCAGGGCGCGTCGTCGGGTGCGGAGTGCGGCTCGTCGGGTGGTACGGTATTTATCGGTCCGGTCGGCGTGCCGACTGCGACCGGCAGCTACGACGGCAACGTCGCCACGACCAACAACAACGACTTCGTCGAGAAGTCGTTCGCCCCGCCCGCCTTCAACGCCATCAACAGCTCGACGGTCGTTGGCTCGCCGAACGGCAACACCTATGGCGCCGCGGTGACCGGGATCGCGCTCCGCCATCAGGTGCGCAACACCTCGGGCTCAGCCGGCAACTTTATTTTCTACGCGCAGGCGCCAAGTTCACCGGCCGGGTGGACGGTCGCGGTCTACAACGACAGCGGCGGCGCGCTCGGGACGCAGATCGCCGGCACCGCGAGCGGGACCTCGTACACGACGACCGCGACCATGGCGATCGGGGCGGGCGCGAACGCGTTCGTGTGGACGGTCTACGCCGCGCCGAGCGGGATCCAGGCCTTCAACCAGTTCGACGCGTTGCTGGCAGTCATCGACTCCGGCAACCTCTCGAACAACAACGAGGTGCACGACGAGCTCTACTCGGGCTACGTCGTGCAGACCAAGTCGTACACGATCACCTCGACCGGCTGCTCCGGCGGCGTCCCGGCCGGCACGTGGTGTCCCGGCGGCGTCCTGAAGTACACGATCGACGTGCGCAACATCACCATCGCCGCGAACGGGACGACGCCCGCTTCGGCGACGCTGACCGCGAACACGCTGACGCTCACCGACGACGGCTCGAACGCGAACTCGTGGGCGAAGGACGGCGGTTACCTGAACACGCCGGGCGCGAGCTCGACCGGGACCGCGCCGACGACCGTGACCTACTACTACAACCTCACGAACAACACGGTGTTCCCAGCCAACTACAACACCACGAACAAAGTCTTCAAGGTCACCGCACTCTGGTCGACGCTCACCGCCGCCCAGAATTCGCAGTTCATGTTCAGCGCCGTTCAGTTCTAAGCGCGCAGCGCGATCGCATCGATTTCGACTCGCGCTCCGCGCGGGAGCGCCGCGACGGTGACGGTCGACCGTGCCGGCGGCGGCGCGCCTTCGAACGACTCCGCATAGATGGCGTTCACCGCGCCGAAGTCGTTCATGTCGATCAGGAAGATCGTCGTCTTGACGACGTCTGCGAACGAGAGGCCGGCGGCGTCGAGGACGGCCGACAGGTTCGCCACCACCTGACGCGTCTGCGCGTCGATTCCGCCGTCGACGAGATGGGCGGTCGCGGGATCGAGCCCGATCTGACCCGACGCGAACAGGTACGGCCCTGCACCGACGGCCTGCGAGTACGGACCGATCGCAGCGGGAGCGGCGGTGGTGGAGATCGTCTGGCGGTCGCTCACGCGTGCGCCGGGATCGACGGGTCCGTGGGCGCATCCATCGTGCCCTTGTAGCGCATCTGCTCGGGCCCGGCGCCGAAGTTCGTCGCACGCAGCTCCGCAATCGTCGCCAGCTCCTGCGTGGTGAGGCGCGGCGTGTCGGGCGCCGCGGCGAACTCGCGCAGCTGCTCCGCGTCGTAGATGTTGGGCAGCACGGTCATCACGCGCGGCTCGGCGAGCAGCCATTGGATCGCGGCCTGGCCGAGCGTGCGTCCAGGCTCCTCGAGGAAGCGCAGCGTCTCGACTTTCTTGATTCCGTTGATCAGCCACTGGCGCGGACGATGGCTGCGGTGATCGGTCGGCGGGAAGACCGTCTCCGCCGTATACTTTCCTTCGAGCATCCCCGAGCTGTGCGGCACGCGGACGAAGTACGCCGTGTCGGTCGCGAACGCGTTCGCGGCCTCGACCATCTGGTCGCCGGGGAACTGCTCGAGCATGTTCCAGATCATTTGCACGACCGGCGCGTTGACGCGCGCGGCTTCGACGCCTTCCCAGAGCCAGCCGATCGCCGGTCCGAGCGAAACGCCCCAGGTGCGGATCTTTCCCTCGGCCCGCAACTCGTCGAGCAGCGCGATCAGCGTGCCGTCCTTGACCTGCTCCATCCGCGCGTTGTGCATCTGCCAGACGTCGATGTAGTCGGTGTTCAAACGGCGCAGCGACTGCTCGAGCGCGTAGCGCACGAACGCCGGCGAGAAATCCTGCTCGATCTCGTTCTGGCCCTTGCGCTCGCCGGCGTGATGATACCAGTCGTAGCCGAACTTGGTCGCGTACACCACCTGCTCGCGCCGGCCCGCGAACGCCTTCGCGAGCTGCTCCTCGCTGCGCCCGTTTCCGTACGTGTCGGCCGCGTCGAAGGTCGTGATGCCGATGTCGAGCGCCTCGTGAAGCAGCGAGACGGCGTCGTCGTCGCTCTTTTCGCCCCACCATCCCGTCGAGGTGGTCCAGAGGCCGAACCCGACCTCGCTCACGGCGACGTCGGTGTTGGGTAGCGTGCGGTACTTCATGCGGGCTCCTGTTGCGGCGGACCGGTCGGAATTCGGGCTCGGGAGCGGTGACCCCGCCGCCGAAGGCGGCGGGGGAGCCCACGGCGACCCCGCTGCCGAAGCCCGCCGAATGACCCCTGACGACGGCTCGTTCCGCACCGCGTTTGACCGCGTCGCCGCGTGGATCGAGGACTATTACCGCTCGCCGGGACGCTACCCGGTCCTCTCGCGGTCCCGCCCGGGCGAGCTCATCGCCGCCTTGCCCGGCGAGGCGCCGGAGGAGGGCGAGCCGTTCGAGCGGATCTTCGCCGATTTCGAACGGTTGATCGTCCCGGGGATCACGCACTGGAACCACCCGCGGTTCTTCGCGTACTTCGCGATCAGCGCCGCGCAGGTGACGGTGCTGGCCGAAGCGCTGGCGGCGGCCCTCGACGTGAACGCGATGCTCTGGCGGACCTCGCCCGCGGCGACCGAGCTCGAGGACGTGACGCTCGGCTGGCTGCGCCGCATGCTCGGCCTGCCGGACGCGTTCCACGGGATCGTGTACGACACCGCGTCGATTGGGGGATTCACCGCGCTCGCCGCCGCGCGTGAGTCGCTCGGGCTCGACATCCGCGCGCGCGGTATGGCCGGCCGCAGCGACCTGCCGGCGCTGCGCGTGTACATCACGGAGCACACCCACTCGCACATCGAGAAGGGCGCGATCGCGCTGGGGATCGGCCGCGAGAACGTCGTCACCGTCGCCGTGGACGACGCCTTCGCGATGCGTCCGGAGGCGTTGGCGCGCGCGATCGACGACGACCGCGCCGCGGGCTTTCGCCCGATGTGCGCCGTCGCGACGGTGGGGACGACGTCGACGACGTCGACCGATCCCGTTGCAGCGATGCGCGAGCTGACGCGCGAGCGTGGCGTGTGGTTGCACGTCGACGCCGCGTACGGCGGGCCGGCCGCCGTCCTGCCCGAGTTCCGCTGGCTGCTCGACGGCGCGCACGAAGCCGACTCGATCGTCATCAACCCGCACAAGTGGCTGTTCGTCCCGGTCGACCTCTCGGTGCTCTATGTCCGCGATCCCGAGCTGCTGCGGCGCACCTTCAGCCTGGCCTCCGACGTGCTGGTGACGTACGAGAGCGGCGTGCACAACTACATGGACTACGGACTGCAGCTCGGCCGCCGTTTCCGCGCGCTCAAGCTGTGGTTTGCGCTGCGAACCTTCGGGATCAGCGGGATTCAGGCGCGGCTGCGCAACCACATCGCCCTCGCCCAAGAGCTCGCCGGCTGGATCGACGCCGAACCCGGCTGGAACGTCGTCGCACCGCACCCGCTCTCGGTCGTGTGCTTCCGCTACGAGCCCCTTTCGACAGCCTCCGGGCAGGCCCAACCGCAGGACGGCGCCGGCGACGACGCGCTCAACCTCGCCATCATGGACGCCGTCAACGCGACCGGCGAGGTGTTCCTTTCGTCGACGCGCCTGCGCGATCGCCTGGTCCTGCGCATCGCGATCGGCAACGAGCGCACGACGAGGGAAGACGTCCGCCTCGCTTGGGATCTGCTGCGCCGCGAAGCCGCCGCCCGGAGGTCCCCAGCGGTGGTCTGAGCAGTATCGTTCGAAGGACCGGGCGAACGCTGCCTTATCGGTTCGTTAGCGAACAGACCGGCCTCGGGTCGGATACTAAGATTGTCCTCATGGGTGACGTCATCGAGCGCCTACGATGAAGTATCTCGTCTCCTGCACCTGCGGGCACTCGCTGGAGCGACACGGTCTGGGCGGCTGCGCGGGCGACGGCAGCCGGGCGTGCGCCTGCGAACGCGATCCCGGCCGCGCCTTGGAGGCGGCGATCGACGACGTCCGCTCGCGGCCTTGGGCGACGCCGGAAGCCGTGTCCCCCGCTGGTGACGCCTAGCGGGCCACGGCTTTGCGCGTCGTGTACCCGTGCATCTGTTGCATCGTATCGTTGACCGCGTCGTAGCACTCACACGCGATCTCCTCGAGTCCACCGCGGTTGAGAATCGTCACGGCGCCGCGGCGATACGAGATCAGGCCGGCGCGCGCGAATTCACCGGCGACCAAGGTGACGCTCACGCGCCGCACGCCGAGCATTTGGCCGGCGTATTCCTGCGTGAGGTAGAAATCGTCGCTCTCGACGCGGTCGTGTGCCATCAAGAGCCACCGTGCGTAGCGCTCTTGGATTTCATGGAGGCGATTGCAGGCGATGAACTGCCCCGCAATGATGATACCGGCATGCGTGAAACGGAGCACCGCCTCGTTGAGCGAAGGATCCGAGCGCAGCTCCAGCAGGAGCCGCTCGGCGTTCATACGCCATGCCGAGTCGGCGATCTGGACGACGCATTCCTGGGGAGTGCTGAGCTGATGGAGCGCCAGCCATGCGCCGACCATCCCCTCGCGGCCGGTGAGCGCCGCCTCGACGGCGGTTCCATCGCTCATCCTCGTGATGGTCGAGATCACGCTGCCGATCGGGAAAAAAACGTGCGCGATCGGAACGTTGGGCGGCGCAACGACCTCGCCGGCGCGCAACTGCACGCGTTCGAGCTGCGGCCGCAGCCGCTCTCGTGTCTCCGGCGCAAGCGCGTCGAGGAAGAGGTTCCCCGTCGATCGCGGAGCGCCGTTTGCGTGCGATGGCGAAGCCATCCGTTTGCGAGCCTAGGTGCCGAGCCATAGAAGCCCGGCGAGTCGAGAGGCTCGGTCGGGGAGTCGCGAGGGCTATGAGTGCTCGCGTGTCCTTGGATGCCGAAACGCGTCCGTCGAGTAGCACAGCGGTTCGACCGGCGATGGGATTCCCCTCATCGCTCCCTCACGCAAGGGAGGGCTGGCACGCGACTTCTTCAGAGCCTCCCTAGAACGTGCGCAGGTACTCGCGGCGCTCCCAGGGATGAACGGCGCGGCGGTAGCGTTCGTACTCGGCGAGCTTCGCGTCGCGAAAGGCGTGGTAGATATGGTCGCCGAGCGCGCCGCGGATCACGATGTCGTCGTCGAGCGCCGCGATCGCCTGGCGCAGCGATTTCGGCAGCTGGCGAATCCCCCGCTCGGCGCGGAAGCGGTCGCCGAGCTCGTACGTCGAGCCGGTGAACGGATCGCCCGGGAGGCTCCGCGTGCGGATCCCGTCGGCGAGCGCTTCGACGAGCACCGCCATCGCAAGGTACGGGTTGCAGGAAGCGTCGGGGCTGCGCACCTCGAGCAGCGGCGGTTCGCCGCCGGACGCGGGCGGCACGCGCACCAGCGCGTTCGCACTGCGATGCGACCACACCGTATAGACCGGAGCGTCCCAGGCGGCGACGAGCCGTTTGTACGAGTTCACCGTCGGATTGCAGATCGCGGTGAAGCCCGGCGCGTGATGGAGCAGGCCGGCGATCGCGTGCAACCGCACCGCCTCGTCGAGCTCGCCGAGCGCGAAGTAGACGTGCAATCCGCTGCCGGCGGAATCTTCGAGCGGCTTCGGCATGAACGTCGCGTGCAGCTTGTGGCGCTGCGCGATGCGGCGGACGACGCCGCGCACGGTGAGCAGCCGGTCCGCCATCGCGAGCACGCCGGACGCGGCGAGATCGAGCTCGTGCTGGCCGGCGCCGTGCTCGTGATGGGCGCTCGAGATCGGGATCCCCATCGCTTCGAGCGCGGCGCTGGCGTCGAGCCGCACCTCCTGGCCGCGATCGCTCGCCGAGAAGTCGAAGTACGAGCCGGCGTCGTTCGTGCGCGTGGTCGGTGAGCCGTCCTCCTCGATCTCGAAGAGGTAGTATTCGATCTCGAGCGCGGCTTGCACGCTCTGCAGCACGTCGCCCGCGTCTTCGAGGACGCGCTTGAGCGTCGTGCGCGAGCAGCCTTCGAACGGGGTTCCGTCCGGCATCGAGATGTCGCACAGGATGCGCGCCTCGACCTGACCCTCCTCGACCCACGGCAGGACGATGAACGTCGCCGGGTCGGGCCGCAGCACCATGTCGATCTCTTCGCCGCGCACGAAGCCGTCGATCGAGCCGCCGTCGAACGTCACCTTGCCCTCGAACGCCGCCTCGAGTTCGCTCGCCGGGATGTAGACGCTCTTCTGAATGCCGAGCACGTCGACGAACGCGAGCCGCACCCAGCGGACGCCGCGTTCCTTCGCCGTCGCGAGCGCCGCCCGTCGCGCCGCCGCCGCGTCCTTCACCGCTGTCAGTACCACGGGTTAGCTGTCGAGCGCGTCGACGGCGAGTGCGGCGCGGACGGTGAGCTGGTCGTGCGGTGAGTCGAGGTCGAGCCGGCCGATCTCGCCGATCTGGCGCAGACGGTAGAACACCGTGTGCCGGTGCACGTTTAACAGCGCCGCGGCCTCTTTGATGTTCTGTCCGACGTCGAAGAACAGCTTGAGCGTGCGCACGAGTTCGGTCTGGTGCTTCTCGTCGTACGCGCGCAGCGGGTCGAGCACCCGCGTCGCGAAGATGCGCCAGTCCTCGCGCGTCGCGCCGGTCCGGTGCAGCAGCGGGTAGACGCCGAGATCAGATCGGAAGAGCGTCGTGTAGGGAAAGAGTGTAGATCTCGGTGG
>CALEOJ010000259.1 GCA_937910425.1 uncultured candidate division WPS-2 bacterium | reverse complement strand
GGTGCCGCCGGTACCGAGGGACGCGGCGAAGGCCGTGCAACGCGTCCGGCTGCTGGCGCTGCGGCGATCGACGCTCCGGCGATCGACGCTCCGGCGATCGACGTTCCCGCGATCGACGCTCCGGCGATCGACGTTCCCGCGATCGACGTTCCGGCGATCGACACGAGCGACGCGCTGCGCGCCGCGCAGACCGAAGGACCCTCGCTGGAGTCGGTCATCGACGGCGGCGCAGCGGCCGAGCATCACCATACCGCGCCGCACGCCGGGGCGGTGACGCACGAGCCGGACGCCGAGCACGGCGCGGGTGTGACGACCGAGACCTCGCAGGCCAACCCGGAATCACAGCACACCACCGACGCGCAGGAGCGTCCCGGCGCGCCCTCGACGGCGCCGACCGCGACGCATCCGGAACCGGCGCCGGCGGGCGGGACGCACGACCGTCCCGAGCTCGACACCACGAACGAGGTCCAGTAACCGATGCTCACTCCGAAGAGAGTAAAGTGGCGCCGTCAGCACCGCGGCCGCATGCGCGGCAAAGCGCTGGTCGGCAACACCCTGACGTTCGGCGAGTTCGGCCTGCAGGCGCTCGAGCCGGTCTGGATGACCAACCGGCAGATCGAGGCTGCGCGTATCGCGATGACGCGTCACATCAAGCGCGGCGGCAAGGTCTGGATCAAGATCTTCCCCGACAAGTCGGTGACGAAGAAACCGGCCGAGGTTCGCATGGGTTCCGGTAAGGGCAATCCCGAGTTCTGGGTGGCGGTGGTCCGTCCGGGCCGCGTGCTGTTCGAGCTCGCCGGCGTGGACGAGAAGACGGCGCGTGAAGCGCTTCGGCTCGCGGCACAGAAACTGCCGATTTCGACGAAGATCGTGACGCGTGTCGAACAGGAAGCGGAGGTCGCGATCTAATGAAGCGCAACGACCTGCGAACCCTGCGCGAACTACCTCTGGCGGAGCTCGAGCAGCGCGCCCGCGAGACGAAGGAAGAGCTCTTCAATCTTCGCTTCTCGCTGCGCACCGGGCATCTGAGCGACTTCTCTCGCGTGAAGCTCGTCCGCCGCACCTACGCCCAGATTCAGACTGCGATCTCCGAGAAGAAGATCGCCGTCGCCCTTCGACAAGCTCAGGATGACCGTCATGGAGCAGCCTAACCCCGTGCAAAGCGAGTCCGCCGGCACCGTGGAACGCGACAACCGGCGTCGCGTCAAACAGGGCCGCGTCGCGAGCGACAAGATGGACAAGACCATCGTCGTCGTGACCGAGACGCGCGTCCCGCACCCCGTCTACAAAAAGGTCGTCCGCCGCTCGACGCGCTTCAAGGCGCACGACGAGCTCAACGAGGCCAAGTCGGGGGATTTGGTGCGCATCCAAGAGTGCCGCCCGATGTCGCGCGACAAGCGCTGGCGTCTGGTCGAAGTATTGGAACGAGCGAAATGATCCAGCAAGAGACACGGCTCAAGGTGGCCGACAACTCAGGCGCGCGCGAGCTGCTGTGCATCCACGTCAGCGGCGGTTCGCGTCATGCCTACGCGCACGTCGGCGACGTCATCGTCGGCACGGTGAAGAGCGCGATCCCGGGCGCCGCGGTCAAGAAGGGCCAAGTCGTCAAGGCCGTCGTCGTTCGCACCAGCGCGCCGTTCCGCCGGCCCGACGGCTCGGTGATCAAGTTCGACGAGAACGCCTGCGTGATCATCAAGGGCGACAAGGACAATTTCGACCCGCGCGGGACGCGCGTGTTCGGGCCCGTCTGCCGCGAGCTCCGCGACCGCGGGTTCCTCAAGATCGCCAGCCTCGCGCCGGAGGTGCTCTAGCATGGGCAGTCCGGTGAACCGGCAGACCATCTCGAAGCCGAAGATCGTCAAGGGCGACACGGTCGTCCTGCGGCGCGGCAAAGAGAAAGGCAAGCGCGGGATCGTCAAGCACGTGTGGCCGAAGGACGGCTGCGCGACGGTCGAGGGTCTCAACGTCGTCAAGCGCCACACGAAGCCCGGCGCGACCGGCGTGCAAGCCGGCGGCATCCTCGAAAAGGAAATGCCGCTTCCGCTCTGCGCGCTGATGGTGATCGATCCGAAGACGGATCGTCCGACTCGCGTGCGCCGCATCCGCCAGTCCGACGGCACCTCGGTGCGCGTCGCGAAATCCGGCGAGCAGCTGCTCGTCCCCGTGAAGGGCCGCTAGTCATGGCAGCAAGATTGAAAGAAAAGTACACCAACGAGGTCCGAGGGAAGCTGCAGGAGCGGTTCAGCTACAAGAACCCGATGCAGATCCCGAAGCTCGAGAAGGTCGTCATCAACATGTCGGTCACCGAGGCGATCCAGACCTCGAAGGCGCTCGACAAGGCAGTCGACGAGATGACGACGATCAGCGGCCAGAAGCCGGTGATCACCAAGGCCAAGAAGTCGATCGCGGCGTTCAAGCTGCGTGAGGGCATGAACATCGGTGCCAAGGTGACGCTGCGCGGCGACCGCATGTACACGTTCCTCGACAAGCTCTTCAACATCGTGCTGCCGCGTATCCGCGACTTCCGCGGGTTGAACCGCAAGTCGTTCGACGGCCGCGGCAACTATAACCTCGGTCTGCGCGAGCAGCTCGTGTTTCCGGAGATCGATTTCGACAAGGTCGAGAAGGCGCGTGGAATGGACATCGTCATCGTGACGACGGCCAAGAACGACGAAGAAGCGACCGAGTTCCTCACCCAGATGGGCTTGCCGCTGCAGAAGCCGGCCGGTACCCAAACCGCAGGGGCGCGATAATGGCCAAGACCTCGCTGATCGAGAAGTCGAAGCGCACGCCGAAGTTCAGCGTGCGCGCGCACAACCGTTGCAAAGTCTGCGGGCGCCCCCGCGCGTACTACCGCAAGTTCGGCATGTGCCGGATCTGCTTCCGGGAGAACGCGCATCTCGGTTTCATCCCCGGCATCACGAAGGCCAGCTGGTAAGATCATGGGAGTAATCACCGATCCGATCGCGGACCTGCTCACGCGCATCCGCAACGCGAACAACGTGAACCATAAGACCGTGGACATCCCGGCCTCGAGGATGAAGAAGGCTGTCGCGCAGATCCTGCTCGACGAAGGCTTCATCACGGGCCTGGAAGAGCTGAAGGCGGAGGGCCCGCAAGGGACGCTCCGCATCACCCTCAAGTACGGCCCCGAGAAGGAGAAGGTCATCACCGGCCTTCGCCGGATCAGCCGTCCCGGTCTTCGCGTCTACACCTCGAAGACGGAGATCCCGCGCGTCCTGGGCGGGCTGGGTCTCGTCATCATGTCGACCTCGAAGGGCATCATGTCGGGCAAGCGCGCCAAGCGCGAAGGCTTCGGCGGTGAAGTCCTGGCGTACGTGTGGTAATCGATCATGTCTAGAATTGGAAAGCTTCCGGTCGCGGTTCCGTCCGGCGTCGACGTGACGTTGGACGACTCGATCGTGCGCGTCAAAGGTCCCAAGGGTGAGCTGCAGCAGCACATTCTGCCAGTGGTCAGCGTCACGATCGACGGCGGTCAGGTCGTCGTTGCGCGCAAGAGCGACGACAAGCCCGGGCGTTCGGCGCACGGTCTCACGCGCACGCTGGTCGCGAACATGATCGACGGGGTCACGAAGGGCTTTCGCAAGTCGCTCGAGCTCCAGGGCGTCGGCTTCCGCGTCAACAAGGCCGGCAACGACCTGAACTTCTCGCTCGGCTACTCGCACCCGGTCTCGTACGCCGCGCCAGCGGGGATCGCGTTCACCGTCGAGGGGACGAACCGCGTGCACGTCGAGGGGATCGACAAGCAGCGCGTCGGCCAGGTCGCTGCGGAGATCCGCGGCCTCCGCCCGCCCGAGCCGTACAAGGGCAAAGGCATTCGCTATTCGGGCGAAGTCGTCCGCAAGAAACTGGGCAAGGCCGGTAAGGCAGGGAAGAAGTAATGCCGATCTCACGCAACGCGCAGCGCCTGAAGCGCCACACGCGTCTTCGCAAGAAGGTCGTCGGAACGGAAGCCCGCCCGCGCCTGCAGATCTTCCGCAGCCTGCACCACACCTACGCGTTCGTCATCGACGACACGAAGGGTCATACGCTCGTCGCCGCGTCGACGCGCGAGGGCTCCGTCGCCGACGGCCTCGGCTCGCGCACGAACGTCGAGGCCGCCCAGAAGATCGGTTCGACGATCGCCCAGCGCGCGAAGGCCGCCGGGATCGATGCCGTGGTCTTCGACACGTCCGGTCACAAGTATCACGGTCGCGTCGCAGCGCTCGCTCAGGCAGCGCGCGAAGCCGGTTTGGAGTTCTAGCGCATGTACAATCGTGGCGGTCGCGACCGCGACAACCAGGGGTTCGAGGAGACCGTCGTCCGCATCAACCGCGTGGCGAAGGTCGTCAAGGGCGGTAAGCGCTTCAGCTTCTCGGCGCTCGTCGTCGTCGGCGACAAGAAGGGCCGCGTCGGGTTCGCGATCGGCAAGGCCGGCGAAGTCCCCGAAGCGATCCGCAAGGGCGTGGAGCAGGCCCGTAAGGCGCTGATCACCGTCCCGATGGTCGAGAAGACGATCCCGCATCAGGTGAACGTGCACGTCGGTTCCGGCCACGTGATGCTCAAGCCGGCCTCGCCCGGAACGGGCGTCATCGCGGGCGGCGCGATGCGCGCGGTGCTCGAGCTCGCCGGGATCCACGACATCGTCACCAAGTCGCTCGGGACGAACAATCCCATCAACGTCGTGCTCGCGACGTTCGCGGCGCTCAGTTCCCTCAAGACGGCCGAGAAGGTCGCGCAGCTGCGCGGCAAGACGGTCCGAGAGATCTTTGCATAATGGCTGCCACCAAGACTCCTCGAAAAGCGAAGGCTGAGGTCGCCCCACCGGCTGCGCCCGTCTTTTCGCTCGCGACGCTCAAGCCGAACCCCCACTCCCGCCCGAAGCGCGTGCGCATCGGCCGCGGGCACGGTTCCGGCATGGTCAAGACCGGCGGCGAAGGCGGCAAGGGTCAGACCGTGCGCTCCGGCGGCGGCAAAGGCCCGTCGTTCGAAGGCGGCCAGACCCCGTGGGCCCGCCGGCTTCCGACGAAGCGCGGGTACTCACAGAAGGCTCGCGACATCGGGCACTTCCGCCAAACCTATGCGGTCCTCAACGTCGGCGATCTCACCGGCTGGGACGCGACGGTCGAGGTCAGCCCGCAGTCGCTGCGCGAAACCGGCAAGATCAAGAACCTCAAGGACGGCGTGAAGATCCTCGGCGGCTCGACCAAGTCGAAGGCCAAGGGCGGCACGCTCCCGGCGGGGCTGCGCTTCCGCGACGTGCTGTTCTCGACGTCGGCGCGTGAAGCGCTCGGTGCCGTCGGCGCCGATTTCGGCGACACCGAAACCGCTCGAGCCGAGTAGGATTCAGCGATGCTGAATCCGACGCCCTTCGGGCGTAGGTAAGGGAAGTCTAAGTGCTCACCACCCTTCGCAACGCGCTGACCGTTCCCGACATCCGCAAGCGGATCGGGTTCGTGTTCTTCGCGTTCGCCGTCTTCGTCTTTATGATCCACGTGCAGCTCCCGAATGTGGACCAGAAGCAGTGGAACACCCTGATCGCGAACGGCGCGTTCTACCAGTTCCTCGGCTTCCTCTCGGGCGGCGCCCTGCAGAAGCTCTCGATCATCGCGATGGGGATCACGCCGTACATCAACGCGTCGATCATCATGCAACTGATGACGGTGGTGATCCCGCAGCTCGAGGAGATGGCGAAGAAGGGCGGTGAGGAAGGCCGTAAGACGATCAGCCGCTACACGCGGTACCTGACTATCGTCCTCGGCACGATCCAGGCGACCTCGATGGCGATCGCGATGAGCCGCGGAAACGTGTTCTTCGACCATTCGTGGCAGTTCATCGTGTACGCGGTCGTCGCGTTCGTCTCAGGCACCATGTTCCTGATGTGGCTGGGCGAGCAGATCTCCGACAAGGGGATCGGCAACGGCATCTCGCTGATCATCTTCGTCGGCATCGTGCTGCGCTTCCCGACGCAGGTCGCTCAGACGTTCTCGCTCGCCGGCAAGGGCGGCGTCAACTGGCTCGGTCTCAGCCTGTGGGTCGGCATCGCGCTCGTCACGATCGTGTCGATCGTGTTCATGTACCAGGGCCAGCGCCGCATCCCGGTGCAGCAAGCGCGCCGCGTGATCGGCCGCAAGATGTACGCCGGACGATCGAGCTACATCCCGCTGCGCCTGAACAACGCCGGCGTCATCTCGATCATCTTCGCGATCTCGATTCTGCTGCTGCCGCAGCAGGCGCTCTCGTGGTTCGGCACCGGGAGGACGGCCGGAGTCGGCGGCAACATCTCGTTCTTCCTGACGACCTACTTCGGTCCGAGCTCGTTCCTCTACAACGCGGTCTACTTCTTGCTGGTCGTCGTCTTCACGTTCTTCTACTCGGCGATCGTGGTCAACACCAAAGACATCGCCGACAACCTCAGGAAGTCGGGCTCCTTCATCCCGGGGATCCGTCCCGGCCAGCCGACGGTCGACTACATCAACAAGATCCTGATTCGCATCACGACCGCGGCCGCGATCTACCTCGGCCTGCTTGCCGTGCTGCCCTCGCTCCAGCGCGACGTCGGCCTCTCGGGGCTCTACATCGGCTCGACCTCGCTGCTGATCGTCGTCGGCGTCGCGCTCGACTCGATCACGCAAATCGAAGCCCGCCTCGCGATGCGCGACTACCGCGGGTTCATCAACCGGTGAACTTGATTTTTCTCGGGCCTCCGGGTGCCGGTAAAGGCACGCAGGCGAAGGCGCTCGAGGAGCGGTTCGGGTATCGCCAGGTTTCGACCGGCGATATTCTGCGCGCGAACGTGCGTGAGGGAACGCCGCTGGGCGTCGAGGCGAAGGGTTATATGGACAGCGGCAAGCTCGTTCCCGACGAGCTGATCATCCGCATGATGGAGCCGGTGCTCGACGCCGCAGGCGATGTGATCCTCGACGGTTTTCCGCGCACGACCACGCAGGCCGAGGCGCTCGACGAGCTGCTGCGGCGCAAGAGAAAGTCAGCGGCAGCGGTCCTCTTCGCCGTCGACCCCAGCGTGTTGACCGAACGGCTCACCGGCCGCTGGACGCACGCGGCGTCGGGTCGCACCTATCACGTCCGGCACAACCCGCCGAATCTCCCCGGCATCGACGATCAGACGGGCGAGCCGCTGATCCAGCGGCACGACGACAAGGAAGAGACGATCCGCACGCGCCTCGCCGAGTACGACGCGCTGACCGCGCCGCTGATCGCCTACTATGACGACCCCGCCGATCCGCGGCTGGTGAGCGTCGACGCGCTCGCGCCGATCGATGACGTCACCGAACAGCTGACGAAGCTCGTCTCCGGCAACGTCGCGCGGAACGGCGCGGCATGATCAGCATCAAGTCGGCGCGCGAGATCGAGATCATGCGGCGCGGCGGAAAGATCACCTCGAAGACGCTCACCACCCTGATGGCAGCCGCGAAGCCGGGCGTCACCACCGGCCAGCTCAACCAGCTCGCCGACGAGTCGATCCGTTCGATGGGGGGTGTGCCGACCTTCATCGGCTACCACGGCTATCCGGCGGCGATCTGCGCATCGGTCAACGACGAGGTCGTGCACGGGATGCCCGGCGATCGGGTGCTGCAGGACGGCGATCTGCTCTCGATCGACATCGGCACCACCTTCGAAGGCTACGTCTCGGACTCGGCGGTTACCGTCGCGATCGGAAACGTCGACGAAGCGGCGAAGCGCTTGATGCGCGTGACCCAGGAGTGTCTGATGCTCGGGATCGAGCAGATGCAGGTCGGCAACCACCTCGGCGACATCGGCCATGCCGTTCAGCGGCACGCCGAGGCTCACGGCTACGGCGTCGTTCGGGCGCTCGTCGGCCACGGCGTCGGGCGGAAGATGCACGAGGACCCGCAGGTGCCCAACTACGGCAACCCCGGCCAGGGGACGCTGCTCCGCAAGGGGCTCGTGCTCGCGATCGAGCCGATGATCACCGAAGGGACCTGGGAGGTCGCAACCCTCGAGGACGGCTGGACGGTCGTTACCGAGGATGGTAAACTAGCGGCGCACTTCGAGCATACGATCGCGATCACGGACCAAGGTCCGAAGATCCTGACGTTGCGGGACGTCGCCGAGCACCCGGACGTAGCTCGCTATCGTCCTTCCGAAGAGGTCGCGGCCTGATCATGGCGCACGGCCGCACCCGTCACCCAGTAAGAGCAGAATCATGAAAGTACGACCGAGCGTCAAGCGCATTTGCGACGCCTGCAAGATCATCCGCCGCGAAGGTAAAGTGCGCGTGATCTGCAGCGTCAATCCGAAGCACAAGCAGGTTCAGGGATAATGGCTCGTATCTCCGGCATCGATCTCCCGCGCGACAAGCGCATCGAGATCGGACTCACGGCTATCTTCGGCATCGGGCTCCCGACGTCGAAAAGGATCCTCGCGCAGACCGGGGTCGACCCGAACACGCGGGTCAAGGACCTCACGACCGAGGACGAGCAGCGCCTGCGCGAAGTCGTCGAAACGCTCAAGGTCGAGGGCGACCTGAAACGCGAGATCGCGAACAATATCAAGCGACTCACCGACATCGGCTGCTACCGCGGCCTTCGCCACCGGCGCGGCCTACCCGTGCGCGGCCAGCGCACCAAGACCAACGCGCGCACCCGAAAGGGCCCGAAGCGCACGGTCGCCGGCAAGAAGAAGACCGCCACCAAGAAGTAAGCAGACACGCGGCCCCGGACATCCGTCCGGGGTCGCTCTGTTTAGCTCGGGATCGGCAGTCTGGTGCCGCGGCCTTCGATGATACAGCGGTCGAAGACGTGGGAGGCGGCGGCGAGGTCCCAGAGGCCGATGCCGAGCGATTCGAACAGCGTGATCTGATCGTCGCCGGTACGGCCGAGGGCGTGGCCGGCGATGATGTCGCTGAGAAGCGTCGCGTTGTCCCACGACCACGCATCGCTTTCGTTCGCCGCCTGCAGGTCGCCGGATTCGACTTTCGCTTGGGCGAGATCTTCGACCGCGACGACGGCGGCGCGGGTGACGGTCTCGACGTCGATCTCTTGGGCGTTGGCGCGGTTGGAGCCGGCGGCGTTGACGTGCGTGCCGGCGCGCAGCCAGGCGCCTTCGAGGACCGGCGTCGAGGAGCTGGTCATCGTGCAGACGATGTCGGCTTCGGCGACGGCGTCGCGCGCGCTCTCGGCCGGCTCGACGGTGTGGCCGATGCGCGCCGTCATCTGCTCGCAGAAGTCCGCGCGGCGCTCGGCGTTGCGGCCGTAGACGAGGACGCGCGTGATGTTGCGGACGTGGAAGCAGGCTTCGAGTTGCGAGCGGGCTTGCCAACCGGTGCCGATCACCGCCAACGTGTGTGCGTCGTCGCGGGCCAGGAAGCGCGTCGCGACGCCGGAGGCCGCGCCGGTGCGCATCTGGCCGAGCGCGTCGGCTTCCATCAGCGCCAGCATCTCGCCGTTGTCGTTGAACATCGTGTGCCAGAAGCGCGCGCCGCGGCCTTGCATCGCGACCGTGTACGTCTTGTGGCCCATGCGCGAGCCGTACGACGCGGCGAGGACTTGGATCACCGACGAGGGCAGATAGGCGCGCTGGCGGGGACGATTCTGGGCGCGGCCTTCGGCGAGCGCGCGCGCGGCGTCCTCGACCAGGGTGAGGGCGTCGCGGATGCTCAGCGTCGCGACGACGTCGCCTTCGGTGAGGTAGAGCGGGTTCACGCTCTTCCCGAACCGACGACGGAGGAATCGCTCGAGCCGTATCCGGCTGCGATGTAGCGATCGTACAGCGCGCCGACGGACGGCACGACGTCGAGCTTCACGCCATGGCGAGCTGCCTCGTCTTCCATCAGCCGCAAGTCTTTGCGCGCCATCGTCAGCTCGAAGCTCGGGTTGTCGAACTTGCCGTCGGCCATGAACTTGCCTCGCCCCTGAACGGCGTTTCCTGGATTGAACTCGGTGAAGAGCGTGTACGCGTCCTGCGGGTTGATCCCGAGCGAGCGGCCGAGCTTGTAGACGTCGGCGAGTCCACCGGTGATCACCAGCAGCATCATGTTGCCGAACAGCTTGAACGACGCGCCGCGCGTCGGGTCATCGCCGAGCTCGATGATCTTGCCGGTCATCGGTGCGAGCAGCGGCTTGACGCGTTCGCGGACGTGCGGATCGCCGGAGAGCAGCATCAGACCGGTCCCCTCGCGGGCGTGGCTCGGCGCCATGAAGACCGGCGCGTGCACGTAGGTGCGACCGCGCTGCTTCCAGCGCTCGACCCGTTCGCCGGTCGGCGTCGGAGCGGTGGTCGTGTGGTCGGCGATGATGGCGGTCGGCAGAATCAGGTCGGCGAGCGGGTCCAGCACCGAGTCGACCGCCGCGTCGTCGCTGAGGGTCAGGTGGATCTCGGTCGCGCCGCGCACGGCGTCGGCCGCGGTGTCGAACGCCTTGGCGCCCTCGGCTTCCAGCGCTTTTGCCTTCTCCGGGCTGCGGTTCCAGACGTGCACGGTCTCGCCGCGCTCGAGCATCTTGCGAACGAAGTTGGCGCCGAGTAGGCCGGTTCCGAGCCAAGCGATCAAAACATTCTCCTCATCAGGGGGCGTCGGGACGTCCCGTTCGACCCGCGTAACGGAGCCGCCGTTGCGGCCCTTGGGTGCAGCGCGGTCCTCCTCCTAGAGGCAGCTCTGCGGGTGCGCGCCGCGCTTGAATGCGAAGACGGAACCTCGACGGACCACGAGGTGATAGTCGCCGCATGCCAACGCCTCGCGCAGCTTCGGCAAGAGAGTGTCGTGGAACGTGGCGTTCGGGTAGTCCTCGGCGAAGACGATGTACTCGGCGCCGCCGCCGATGAACGGCGTGCCGAGGACCTCGGCGCGCGGACGCTGCGCGGCGATCGCCGTATACCACTCGTCGTGCGTGCTGACGGAGGCCTCGGCCGGAATCGAGGCAAGTACGGCGCGCGCGTCGTTCAGTGCGTGATACGAGGGCCTCAGGTAGTGCTGCGGGTGGAGCGGGTTGAAGGCGATCAGGAAGAGCGCCGAGATCACGAACGCGATCGTCGTCCAGCGTCGCGGCAGGCGCGGCGCGGCGATGCCGCCGGCGAACGCGATCAGCAGCCACGGGATCCAGAGCGCGGCGTAGTGCATCCCCATCCGCCAGACCAAACCACTGTTGGCGAGCAGCACGATCGCGAAGCCGGGGACGGCTAGCCATGCCAAGCGCGAACGCAGCGGGACGAACGCGAGCGGGACGAACGCTTCGAGAACGTAGGTCAGCCGCCCGAGGGTGAGAATCGCCGCGCCGAAGGCTAGCGGATGGGTGAGGGGCGCGAGCAGCAACTCGGCCGGCCCATTCGCGAACGGATAGACGTAGAAGTGCGAGGGCGGCCAGGGTCCCACGTGCGGTAGGACGACGAGCGCGTAGATCGCATCCGACGCGACGCCCAGCGCCGCCGAGCCGAGGCCGGCCACGATCACGCCGCGGTCACGCCGCCAGAACCCATCCAGCGCGACGACTAGCCCGAGCAGCGCGAGTTCGAGGCAGACGTCTTCTCTCAGCCCGGCCAGCAGCAGCGCCAGCCCGGCGACCCAGCGCCACGCGCGCCGCTGCAACGCCAGCCACCACCCCAGCGCCAGCACCGGCAGCAGCCCGAGATCGCGGAACTCGCCGAACCCCACCGCGACCAGCGGCGGGTACACGAGCGCCACGGCGCCGATCCGGTCGGCGATGCCGCGCTCGAGCCCGCGCGCCCGCGCGATCCCCGCGAGCAGCGGCGCGCAGGCCACGGTCGCCGCTGCGAGGATGACCTGGAGTACCCAGAGGCTGTGGGTCGTGGCGAGGAACGGCCAGAGGAGTACCAGGGCCGGCGACCAGTGGAAACGGTAGTGGGTCGTCTGCTCGACGCCGTTGTGCATGCCGCCCAGCGCGTCGAGCACGATTTGCACGAAGGTGCCGGTGTCGGCGCCGTAGCTCCAGTCGGCCGCCCGCACGGCGGCCAGAGCCGCCAAGAGGACGAACGTGGCGACGGTCCCGGCCCAGAGGGCGGAGAGACGGTTCAGGCGCACGGCCGCCGACGTTCGTCCTCGCGCCGCGAAGTCATCGGTCGGCGTGACAGTGCCGGCCGGCCGCGAATGATGTCAGTCTTTCAAGACACCGACCTTGCGCCAAGCGCGCGCGAGTGCGTCGAACGTCGTCGTACCGTATTGCTCCGCAGCGAGCAGCGTCTGCTGCGAACATCGCAAAGGTACAGTCCTCGCGAAGCCCCGTGCACATCGTATCGTACCAAATGCGGCCCGCCGTTTCCCACGCGTGGCCGCCGAGCGCCTTCGCGAACAGATAGAAACGCGTGATTCGGGATGCCGCTGTTCGCGTGAACTGGATCGCGGCTCTCGTCCGTGACGAAGTCGCGCATGTGCGCCGGCTGCGTGTCGTGGAGACCCAGCCGCTTGTCGTTGAAGACCGACCCGGTGCCGCGAGTGACCGTAGCGTGCGGTGTACAGCGTCAGGCTAAGCCGGGAAGAGCAAGCAAAGCGCTTTTGACTCAGGGGAGGAAGACCGTCAGGGAGGAAGATCGTCGCGAGAACCCGCGCAACATCGGGAATCCTCCCAACCCCTTGCAAGCACGGAACATCCCCTTGCAATTTTTGTAAAGGCGGCGGCAAATGGAGTTCGAAAAGAAGGCGTGCGCTTCAGGCGAGATGCCCACTTTCGCGCGGCGAACGGCGATAGCGTCGTTGGCCGTAGGAGTCCTCACCTTATCCGCTGGCCGGGGCATTGCGAGTGCCCAGGCGGCGGCGTGCCCCACACAGGCCGGCTGGCGGTGGTGCCACAAATGCGAGGGCATGTTCTACGCCGCCGCCAGCGCCGGCATGGGAGTCTGTCCTGCGAAGGGGACGCACGACGGCGGCGGGAGCAGTCATTACCTGGCCATCCTCGGCGAGACCGCGTCCGGCAAGCTACAGGGCGGCTGGCGTTGGTGCAGCAAATGCGAGGGCATGTTCTACGCCGCCGCCAGCGCCGGCATGGGGCACTGTCCGGCTGGCGGGGCGCACATCCAAAGCGGGAGCAGCCATTATGCGGTCTTGGTCCCCGCCGAGACCGCGGCGCCGCTGCAGCAGGGCGGCTGGCGTTGGTGCAGCAAATGCGAAGGCATGTTCTACGCCGCCGCCAGCGCCGGCATGGGGGTCTGTCCGGCTGGCGGGGCGCACATCCAAAGCGGGAGCAGCCATTACGGTTTCTGGTATTTGCCGTAGCGCAAGCTGAGCGTCTGGGGCCGCCCGCGAGGGCGGCCCCTTGACCGCCGCTGCCGGCCCGCCGTCGAGCCCCCCGGCACAACAGCGGAGAATCTGGCCGAATGGCCTGCTTGGCTTGTCACCGGCGGTCGACGTTCGTCCCTTGCCGCTGGCCTCGGCCTGTGGTAAAGTAAGCCGTTGTGTTCGCCTGCGGACGCAATGCGCGTTCGCGCGCCCAACCGCTCTCGCCGAGCGGTCGGATGAAAGGTCGGGGAGGCTCGTGGGACGCGAGCCCTGCCGGTCGAGGCGACGACACCGGGCCGTGCCCGGCAAGATAAACCAGCAGAGAGTAGTTTTCTTTTGGCCGCCAAGAAGCAAACCAAGACACGGAAGAAGCGCGAGTTCAAGAACGTCGGTTCGGGTGTCGCGCACATCCACTCGTCGTTCAACAACACGATTGTGACGATTACCGACAACACCGGCTCGACGATCGCGTGGGCGTCCGCCGGCAACCTCGGGTTCAAAGGCTCGAAGAAGTCGACGCCGTTCGCCGCGCAGATGGCCGCCGAGGCGGTCGCGCGCAAAGCGATGGACCACGGGATGAAGACCGCCGAGGTCTACGTGAAGGGCCCCGGCGCCGGTCGCGAAGCCGCGATCCGCTCGCTGCAAGCCGCCGGTCTCGAGATTACGCTCATCAAAGACGTCACGCCGATCCCGCACAACGGCTGCCGCCCGCCGAAGCGCCGCAGAGTGTAAGGGAGTTAGAGAAAAAGAATGGCCCGTTACACTGAAGCCGTGTGCCGCCTGTGCCGCCGCGAAACCGCGACGTCCAAGACCGGCGAAAAGATCAAGCTCTTCCTCAAGGGCGACCGCTGCCTGTCCAAAAAGTGCGCCGTCGAGCGCCGCGGGACCGCGCCGGGTCAGAAGACGCAGAACACCAAGACGCGTCAGAAGATCTCCGAGTACGGCCGCCAGCTCCGTGAGAAGCAGAAGATGCGCCGCTACTACGGCGTGCTCGAGGCGCAGTTCACGAACTACTTCCGCGTCGCCCAGCGAGTCAAGGGAAAGACCGGCGCGACGTTCTTGCAGCTGCTCGAGCGCCGTCTCGACAACGTCGTCTACCGGCTCAACCTCGGGCAGAGCCGCGCGCAGGCGCGTCAGCTCGTGACGCATCGCCACTTCCGCCTCAACGGCCGGACCGTCAACGTCCCGTCGATCATCGTGAAGGCCGGCGACGTGATCTCGATCGCCGAGAACTCGAAGAAGTCGGACCTCATCCTCGCCAACATCGAGACCGCGAAGAACCGCCGCCACCCCGAGTGGCTCGAGTTCAACGAGACCGACGCGACCGCGAAGGTCCTCGCGCTCCCGTCCCGCGAGCAAATCGACACGCCCGTCGATGAGCAACTCATCGTCGAATTCTATTCGCGGTAATAGCGCCACTCTTACCGCTCTGCCAAGACTAGCAAACAGTTACCGTTAGGCGTGCGATCGTCTCAGAGACCTGAGGCGGATAACGTAAACGGAGAAAGACCAACACCGAAATCATGACCGTCCTCGAAGCGCCGGCCGGCGCCAACATCGAAGTCCGCGAACGCCGCGAGAACTACGCCAAGTTCGTGATCGAGCCGCTCGAGCGCGGCTTCGGCATCACGCTCGGCAACGCGCTGCGCCGCGTCCTGCTCTCGTCGATCCCGGGCGCCGCCGTCACCTACGTCAAGATCGACGGCGTCCTTCACGAGTTCTCGACGATCCCCGGGGTCGTCGAAGACACGGTCGACCTACTGCTGAACCTCAAGGGCCTTCCGATCAAGCTCAACACGGAAGATCCCAAGGTGCTCTCGCTGAGCGCGAGCGGGTCGAAGGAAGTGACCGCGGGCGACATCGCTCCGGACGCCGATGTCGAGATCCTGCAGCCGAACTATCACATCGCGACGCTGTCGAAGAGAGACGCGAAGCTGTCGATGGAGATCGGCATCGAGAAGTCGCGCGGCTACGTCACCTCCGACAAGCAGCGCAACATCGAGCACATGATCGGGCTGATCCCGATGGACTCGATCTTCTCGCCGATCCGCAAGGTCAACTTCAGCGTCGACGACACGCGCGTCGGACAGTCGGTCGACTTCGACCGCCTCACCCTCGAGATCGAGACCAACGGCTCGATCACGCCCGACGACGCGCTCTCCGAAGCCGCCCAGATCCTCACCGAAGAGCTGCGCCTCTTCATCGGCTTCTCGACCGAAGAGAAGCCGGTCGCGACGGCGCCGGCGAGCGAGTGGGACGTTCCGGTCGAGACGCTCAACCTCTCGGTCCGCTCGTTCAACTGCCTCAAGCGCGCGGGCATCTCGAAGGTCTCCGAGCTCCTCGACATGACGGAAGACGAGATCATCAAGATGCGCAACTTCGGCAAGAAGTCGCTCGACGAGATCAAGCAAGTCCTGGAGGAGCGAGGCCTCTCGCTCCGCCAGCCGTAGCACCTCCGCCGGGATCGGGATAAGGAACCATGCCGCATCAAATCGCCTACAAGCGTCTCTCGCGCACGGACGGTCACCGCAAGGCGCTGCTCCGCAACCTCGCGACCTCGTTCTTCAAGTACGAGAAGATCGAGACGACCTCGACCAAGGCCAAGGAGATCTCCAAGGTCGTCGAGCGCCTCATCACGCAGGCTCGCCGCGGCGACCTGCACTCGCGGCGTCTCGCAGCGTCGTACCTCACCGAAGAAGCGGTCGCGAAGAAGCTGTTCGAGCAGATCGCGCCGGCGCTGAAGGACAAGACCGGCGGCTACACGCGCATCACCAAATCGCGCGTCCGCCCCGGCGACGCCGCCGAGCTATCAATCCTGGAGCTCGTAAAGTAGCCCTCTAGCAATTCTCTCGGCCTCTGGCGTCGTCGCTACGGTCCTCACCTGCCCTAGCAGGCTTCGGACCTAAGCTCCTAGCCAGAGACCGAGATAATCGCTAGAGTAGGGGCTACCCTCCTATGCTAGTCACGTCGGCTGCGGACGACCCGCTGAGTCTGACCTCCATCACGCGATCGTTCGTCGCGGACAGCATCACGCCGATCTCCGCGTACCTCGCCCTGGCCCAGCCGGGGCGTTCGTGTTTGCTGGAGTCGGTCGAAGGCACCGAACGGATCAGCCGCTTTTCGTTCGTCGGGCTGGACTATCTCGAGTCGTTCACGATCGACCGCGACCCGCAGATGCTGCAGCGCATCCGCGCCGCGATCGGGCGCTACTCGCTGGATCGCGGCGACCTCCCGTTCCCCGGCGGCGCGGTCTGCGCGTTCACGTACGACGCCGCACGTGCGCTGGAGCCGGTCCTGCGCCGGGCGCAGGACGACGGTGAAGTTCCGCCGGCTGACGTGCGGTTCGCCGACGCGCTGGTCGTGATCCCCGGAACGTGGCTCGTCTTCGACCACTTCACGCACCGCGTCACGCTGATCGGCTTCGCGCGCGAGGAGAGCGAGCGCGCCGCGGTCGACGCGCGGCTCGACGCCTATGTCGCGCGCCTGCTCGATCAGCGCCCGACGATCCCGGGCGCGGTGCGCACGGACGGTCCGGTCGAAGCGTCGATGGACGAGGCGACCTTCTTGGCGCGCGTCGCGCAGGCGAAAGAGTTCATCCGGGACGGCGAGGCGTATCAGCTGCAGGTCGGGATCCGTTTCTCGTGCGCGCTCGCCGGGACGGCGTTCGATTTCTACCGGCAGATTCGCGCGCGCAACCCTTCGCCGTACATGTTCTTCGTCGAAGGCGGCGGCCGGGCGGTTTTCGGAGCGTCGCCGGAGTTTCTCGTGCGGCTCGACGGCCGCACCGCGCGGATCCGTCCGCTCGCCGGCACGCGGCCGCGGGCCGCCGATCCGGAGACCGACCAGCGCGTCGCCGAGGAGTTGCTCGCCGATCAGAAGGAACGCGCCGAGCACGTGATGCTCGTCGACCTCGCGCGCAACGACCTCGGCGCCGTCTGCCGGGTGGGGACGGTACGCGTCGACGAGCTGATGGTGATCGAACGCTACTCGCACGTGATGCACATCGTGTCGAACGTCGTCGGCGAGCTGCGCGACGATAAAGACGCGCTCGACCTCTTCGCCGCGTCGTTTCCCGCCGGCACCGTGACCGGGGCGCCGAAGATCCGCGCGATGCAGCTGATCGACCGACTCGAGCCGCTCGCACGCGGCTTCTATGCGGGCAGCGTCGCGCATCTCGACTTCGACGGTGACCTCGATTCGTGCATCATCCTGCGCTCGGTCGCGGTCGCGAACGGTCGCGCGTACTGGCAGGCGTCGGCGGGGATCGTCGCCGACAGCGACCCGCGCTCCGAGTACGCCGAGGTCTTCGCCAAAACCGGCATCGTCCGCGCCGTGCTGGGCATCGACCCATGACGCGGCTGCTGCTCGTCGACAATTACGACTCGTTCACCTGGAATCTCGCGCACCTGTTCGGTGGAGTGGACGGGGTCGAGGTCGAGGTGATCCGCAACGACGCCCCGCGCCTGGACGACGGCGTCACGACGCGCTACGACGGCGTCATCGTCGGGCCCGGGCCGGGCCGGCCGGCCGACGCCGGCCGGACGCTCGCGATCGTGCACGAAGCCGCGCGCGAGCGCCGGCCGTTGTTCGGCGTGTGCCTTGGGCTGCAGGCGATCGGCGAGGCGTTCGGCGGGCGCGTGGTGCACGCGCCCTCGCAGATGCACGGGAAGACCTCGCAGATCACGCACGACGGGCGCGGAACCTTTGCCGAGCTGCCGTCGCCCTTCACCGCCACCCGGTACCATTCGCTCGTCGTCAGCCACCTTGACTTTCCGCCGGTGCTCCGCGCGAACGCGACGAGCGAAGACGGCGTGATTCAGGGGCTCGTGCACCGCGAGCTGCCGATCGCCGGCGTGCAGTTTCACCCGGAGTCGGTGCTGACCGCCGAGGGCCGGGCGCTCGCGGAGAACGTCGTGCGCGAGATGCGCGTATGACGCCTTCCGACTATCCGGTGCTCCTGCGCGGCGTGCTGGCCGGGCACCATCTCACTGCGGACGAGATGGCGGCGACGATTGGAGCGATCATGGACGAGACGCTCTCACCGGTGCGGGCGGCCGCTCTGCTGGCGGCGCTCGCCGCCAAAGGCGAGACCGTCGACGAAGTCGTCGGTGCGGCGCGCGCGATGCGCGAACGCAGCGTGCGGGTCGTACACGGCCTCCCCCTCGTTCTCGACATCGTCGGGACGGGTGGCGACAATGCGCACACGATCAACATCTCGACGGCCGCCGCGTTCATGGTGGCAGGGTGCGGCGTGCCCGTTGCCAAGCACGGCAATCGCGCCGCGTCGAGCGCCTGCGGCAGCGCCGACGTGCTCGAAGCGCTCGGCGTGAACCTCGATCGGTCCCCCGAGGCGTCGGCTCGCGCGCTGCGCACCCACAATATCACGTTCATGTTCGCGCAGCGGCATCATCCGGCGATGCGCGCGGTCGGGCCGATTCGCCGGGAGCTTGGCGTGCGCACGGTCTTCAACGTGCTCGGCCCGTTGACGAATCCGGCGGGGGCGAATCGCCAGGTGATCGGCGTCGCCCGCCCCGAGCACGTCACGCTGGTCGCCGACGCGCTGCGCACGCTCGGCGCCGAAGCCGGCGCGGTGATCCACGGCGCCGACGGGCTCGACGAGATCTCCGGCGAGGGGCCGACCGACGTGGTGCAGTTCGACCGCGACGGCGTCCACCGCTGGACGATCGACCCGTCCGACTATGGCGTCCACGCAACGCGCGCCGAGATTCGCGGCGGCGACGTCGCATCAAACGCAGCGGCGCTGGTCGCGATCCTCGACGGCGAGCGGAGCCCGCGCGCCGATCTGGTGCTCCTCAACGCCGCCCTCGCGCTCGTCATCGCGAGCGAGGCGGTCTCGCTCGACGACGGGATGGCGCGCGCGCGGACGGCCGTCGAAACCGGCCGGGCCCGCGCAGCGCTCGAAGCGCTTCGCGCAGAACGTGCTTCGACAAGCTCAGCACAGGCTGGGGAGTTGGTATGACTGGTATGCTCGAGAAGCTCTACGCGGCCAAGGCGACGGCGCGCGCCGTCGACGAGGCGCGCGAGCCGG
>CALEOJ010000258.1 GCA_937910425.1 uncultured candidate division WPS-2 bacterium | reverse complement strand
GCGCACGGCGCGTTGGAAGCGCGCCAGCACGCGCGCCGCCGCACGCGCCGTCGCCGGATCCCGACGTCCCGTGACGCCGTCGATGAACGGAAAGACCGCGGCGATCCCGCCGTCGGGCGCGATCGCGAGCGTGCGGCCGTCGCGGTCGCGCAGCGGCGCCACGATCTCGTCCATCCGAGCCGCGGCGTGCGTCGCGACCGCGTGTTCGAACGCGACCTCGGCGGCCGTCACATGCAGTCGCCCGTACCGGCGCACGATGAACGTTCCGGAGGCCGCGTCGACGCGCATCGTCTCGTTCGAGTACCCGCCCTCGAGCGCGACCGCGTGCGCGCCCGCGACCTCGATCCCGAAGCGCGCCGCCACCGCGAGCGCATCCGCGTCGGTCAGCGTGCGCGCACGATCAGCGCGGCGATGCGCTCGCGGAACCAGTCGCCGGCGCGCGTTGCCTCGACCGGTTCGAGCGGCTCGGGTGACGGGCGCAGCCGCGCGATGTCCCAGCGCAGCTCGTCGGAACCGGCGCCGAAATAGCCGTCGGCGAGCGCGGCTTCCGCGTGCGTGCTGATCGCGGCGACGTCGATCCCGTAGAAGCGCGCGAGCACGGCTGCGACCGCGCAGATCCCGTCGAGCTGCGCGACGGTCAGCGGGCTCGGGCCGAAGTCCGACGGAGTCGAGCCCTCCATCGAGGCGATCGAGAGCCCGAGCGCCCACGCGTTGCGCCCCCGCGTGTGCGCCGCGTACGGGAGCGCCGGATCGAGACGGACGTCCCGCATGTTCTCGCACAGGTCGTGGGTGTGGTGGACGACCACGTCGTCCGGCCGGGCGATGCAGAAGTGGTAGGCCGGAAACACCTCGTCGTACCCGTGTGCCGTCCAGTGGAGATAGATCGAGCGCAGCTCGCCTTCGGGCAGCACCGGCCGCCATTCACGGAGCGGGACGGGTGGAGCGAGAACTACCGGCAGATGCATGACGACGACCGGGTCGAACAGCCGCAGCCTCCGGCGCAGCAGCAACCGAACCCGATGAAGCGCGGAGCTTCAGCGGCCGGTGGATTCCTGGTTGCGCTCGCCTTGTTCTGGACAAAAATCAAGCTGGTGCTCGGCGTTCTCTTCGGCCTCAAGTGGCTGCTGCTGGCGCCGAAGCTCCTATTGAGCTTCGGATCGATCTTCCTCTCCCTCTGGTTCTACGCGATCTTGTTCGGCTGGAAGTTCGGCGTTGTCTTCGTCCTGCAGATCCTCGTCCACGAGATGGGCCATTATCTGACCTTCCGCAACTACGGCGTCCCGGTCTCGCTGCCGATGTTCGTCCCCGGCCTGGGCGCGTTCGTCAGCTCGCCGATGACCAAGGACCCGGCGCGCAACGCGGTCGCGGCGCTGATGGGGCCGGTGTTCGGCGTCGCCGCGGCGACGGTGTGCTGGGGTTACGGACTTTCCACCGGCGAGCCGTTCTGGATCGCCGCGGCGTACGTCGGTTTCTTCCTGAACCTGTTCAACCTGATCCCGGCGTACCCGTTCGACGGGGGTCGCGTGGCGGGCGCGATCGACGGGCGGATTTGGCTGGTCGGCGCGGCGCTGCTGGTCGGCTTCGTCGTGCTTACCCGCAACTTCAGCCCGTTCATGCTGCTGATCGTGGCTTTCGTGCTGATCTCGTCGATCCCGCGCGGGATCGCGGCGTGGCGCGGCCAGGTCGATCCGCGCGAGCACATCGCCGCGCCGATGCAGCGCGTGCTGATGGCGATCGGATACTTCGGGCTGATCGCGATCGCGGTCGCCGGAGCCGCGGCGACCGTATCGCAGCGCGCGTCCGTATGAGTGGCGAGGACGCGCCCGACTTCGCGATGCACCGCGCGGTCGAGATCTTGGCGTCGATCTACGAGAACAACCGCGACCGGCGCAACGTCCCGCCCGCACCGCTCGACCGGCCGGTGGTACTCGCCACCGACCGGCTCGTGTTCGCGCTCGGAACGACGACCCGCGCGGAGGTGGAGCATGCCTTCGGCGTCGCGTTCTCGTACCCGATGCGCGGCTGGCACACGTACGCCGCGCGCGAGGACGGCGCGCGGAATTTTCTCTCGCTGTTCTACGCCGGCAGTACGCTGATCGCACTCGAATACTACCTGCCGAAGGCCGACCGCGCGCCGGGACTCGCCGCGCGCGACTACGGCGCGCTGCGGCTCTCGCCCGGAGACGTCGCACTCAGCGCGACGACCGCCTCGCTCGATTCGCGGTACGTCGTCGCCGTCGGCGGTCCCGCTCCGGTCGTGTACGCCGAGGCGTACGAGGCGCGCTTCCCGGGCGGCGTCGCGTACGTGATGGGCAACGCGGGGCGGATCGAACGTTTGGGACTCTACGCTGCGACGTGAGGTCGCGCTCGCGGGCGCGCTGATCGCGCTCGCAGCGGCGTTCACGCTCTTTCGCCCGCCCCCGACGCAAGGACCGTTCGCGCGCGACTTCGAGGCGTACTACGCGGCGGGAGCGACCTGGAACGCCGGCGGCGACCCGTGGTCGCGTGGCGTCTGGAAGGTCGAACGCACGATCGACGGAGTCGACGGATCGCGCGACGAGCTGCTGCCGTATGTCGGGCCGGCAGCCGCCCTTCCGCTCTACGGCGCGCTGGCGCGGCTGCCGCACCCGGTGGCCGTCCGCGTATGGACCGTGCTGCTCCTCGCTTCGGCGTGCGCGCTCGCCGTGGCGGCGCTC
>CALEOJ010000257.1 GCA_937910425.1 uncultured candidate division WPS-2 bacterium | reverse complement strand
GCAGCCGCAGCGCGTACCACGCGCGTGCGTTCCGCCGGTCGACGCGCTCGATGCGGACGTCGGCCGCGATCCCGGCCGACGCGAGTTGCAGCACGTTGGTCGCACCGTTTCGCCGGCGGTGCCGGCGCCGTACGAGCTCGCTTCGCTCGCACGGGATCAGAGCATTCACGCGCTGACCGCGGGCTGCGCTGGTGATGGTGCGATACAGGCGAGCGCACGGCGCCGCGCCTCCTCGCTGTTGCAGGAGAGCAGCAAACGGGCAGCGTCGCGAGCGGTCTCGAAGTCGCCCGTCGCGGCGTGAAGTTCGGTGATGCGAGTGAGCACCTCGATGTACAGCGCCTCGTAACGCTCGGCGTGTCGCTCCAAACACGGTTCGGGTGCGTCCGCGGCAAGCACGCGGTCGGTGTAAATGCGCTGGGCGACACGGTAGTGGTGCTTCGCGCTCTCCGCGGCGCCGCGCACGTCGTCGATGCGTCCTTGTTCGATACGGTCCACGAAACGATGTGCGTCGACGGCAACGGTGCGGACGTTCACGCGCACGTCGCCGGCAGTCTCGAAATATCGTTGCGGATCGACCGACGGCGCCGCGTCGAGGATCGCGCGGCGAACGCGGCTCAGCGTCGTGCGCAGACCCTGCGAGGCGACGGACGTGTTGATGCCGGGCCAGAAGGCCTCGAGTAGCTCGCTGCGATTCGTGCGGCACCCGGGCTGCAAAGCGACGAACGCCAGGACCGCCTGGTCGCGGCGGCGCGAAAAGAGAACCGGATGTCCGCCGACCTCACAGCGGAAGCGGCCGAACACGTTCACGACCATGACCGGTGCGATCGTGGTGGTCGGGTCGGGGGCCGATCCGGTCGAAGCAGGCCCGGCGAGGCGCGCGAGGATGCGATAGGCGCGCAAGCCCTTGCGCGTGCGGACGATCGGCAATCCCAGCTGCTCGAGCCCCTCCGCTTCCGACGCGTCGGGGCGCCCCGTGCGCAGCGCGTCGAAGAACGCTTCGAGCGCCGCGGTATCGTCGAAGCCGCCGCGCTCGACGAACTCGAGCAGTAGGTGGCCGTTCGGGCCGCGCCAGTGCGTGAACGCATCGCGCAACGAGCGGCGCGCTTCCGCGGCGTCGCGGACCAGCCATTCGGCCGCGATCGGCCAGCCGTCGGTGTCGTGGAGCAGCTGCACGATGTCGTCGTCGTCGTAGTCGACGGCGTGCGCGGTCGCGAGCCGGCGCAGCTCCTCCGCGTCGAACGCGAGGATGTCGTCGCCGCAGGCCCGTGCGAAACCGCGCGCGAGCAGCGTCTCGGCGCGCATGCGGCGGCGCGAGCGGCCGACCAGAACCAGCTTGCGCTCGATCTCTCCGCTCAAGATGAGCTCGGCGAGCATGCCGCACGCTTGTGGGTCGGCCCGGTCGAGGTCGTCCAGCACCATCGTGCCGGCGCGCGGGTCGCTCGCGATCGCAGCGAGGATACCGTCCAAGTCCGTCCGCGGCGCGATCCGCACGTACGCGACGCGCCCTCCGCTGCGCTCGACAAACTGCCGTACGGCGAACGTCTTTCCGGACCCGATCGGGCCGCACACGATCCGGGCCGCGGCGGCACTGGTGATGTCGAACCACTCGAGCGCGCGCCAACGCTCGACCCCGTTTGAAATGGGACGAGGGCACGCGGTCAAGGCGGAATGGGAGCGACGCATCGAGCCTCGAGTGAAGACTGCACTGGGATTGGACTATCGTCATGAGCGAGCACTCTCTTGAGTGCGGCTGCAAGAAAAACGCAACGATTGTGCGCTATCTCACGTCGACCCGGTGAACGCATCGTGCACGTCGACGCCTGCGGCCGTCACGCGCCGCAGCTCCGTCTTTGCGAACGCTCAGGCGATGGCGCGAAACACGAGCGCCGCGTTGATTCCGCCGAAGCCGGCCGAGTTGGAGAGAACCGTGCGGACTTCGCGCCGGAGCGGCTCCCTGGTGACCGCGAGCGTCGAATCGACGTCGGTGCTGTTGACGCTGCGCGGGACGATTCCGTTTGCGATCGCGGCAAGCGAGAGCGCCGCCTCCCATGCGCCGGTCGCACCGAGCGCATGGGCGTGCTGGCCCTTCGTCGCCGTGACGGGAACGCCGGAGGCCCGTTCTCCGAAGACGAGTTCCATCGCCAGCGCTTCGGCGCGGTCACCGAGCGGCGTCGCGCTGCCGTGCGCGTTGACGAGGTCGACGTCGGCGGGAGCGAGCCGCGCTTCCTCGAGCGCACGCTGCATCGCCGCAGCGTTCATCGTCGCATCCGGGCGCGGCGCCGACATGTGATGCGCGTCGTTGGTGAGCCCGTATCCCGCGACCTCACCGTAGATCCGAGCGCCGCGCGCCGCGGCGTCCTCGAGCCGCTCGAGCAGCAGGACACCGGCGCCTTCGGCCATCACGAACCCGTCCCGCGCGCGGTCGAACGGCCGGCTGGCACCCTGCGGCTCGTCGTTGCGCGTCGACATCGCGCGGATCACCGTGAACGCTCCGAAGACGAGCGGAGAGAGCGGTGCCTCGACACCACCCGCGAGCGCCGCGCGCACGTCGCCGCGCGCGATCGCGCGAAAAGCGTCGCCGATCGCGACGGCGCCGGACGCGCACGAGTTCCCGTTCGCGACGGTCGGACCGCGCAGATCGAACTCGATCGCGACGTTGCAGGTCGCCGCGCCGCCGAACACCGAGATCGCGAGCAGCGGCTTCACCGCGTCAAGGCCACGCTCCCTGAACACGTCGTGCTGCGCGTCGGCGAACGCCAGCCCGCCGAGCGCTGAACCAAGGTAGACGCCGACATCGTTCGCAGCGACTGCCGGCCGGTAAGCGGCGTCGGCGAGTGCGAGCCGCGTGGCGGCGATCGCGAACTGCGAGAAGCGGTCGGTCCAGTACAGACGCTTGGCCGAGAGGAAGTCGCGCGGTTCGAAGTCGTCGATCTGTGCCGCGATGCGCGAACGGTAACCGGCGGTGTCGAAGCGGGTGATCGGCACGACCGCGACGCGTTCCGAGAGCACGCCGGACCAAAACGCGTCGATCCCGATGCCGAGCGGCGTCACGACACCGATCCCCGTCACGACCACGCGATGGTCGCCGTTCACGAACGCCCCTGCTCGGCCAGTTGCTTCATCCGCGCCAGCGTCTTCGCCGCCACCCCGTGCACGAAGTAGCCGCAGACGAGGTGCTTGCCGAGCCACTCGCCCGCGATCGGAAAGAGAAACTGCAGCCGGTGCTCGATGGTGACGCGCGTGCCGCCTGCGATCGGCGTGAAGATCCACTCGACCTCCATGCCGCGCGTCCAGCCGCGAACGTGGCGGAACGCAATGTGCGGCGTCTGCGGATCGTTCGTCTGCTCGGCGACCCACGCGATCGGGAAGACGTCCTGACGCGCGCCCATCGCGACGAGCTGGGCCGCGCCGCGGCGTTCGAGGACGCGCACGTACCGGTAGTGGGGCAGGATGCGCGGCCAGTTCTCGGTCGCTGCTGCGAGCGCGTAGATCGTCTGCGGCGGAGCGGCGATCTCGACGCTGTTGCGCGTCACCGTCACGTCAGCAGCCTCCCCAGCACCGCAGGCCGGAATGCGCGCTGCGGAGGGATCGCGCCCGCCACCGCGTCGATCAGCGTCGCGCCCGCCTCGGGGAACCGGGCGAGGCCCCGCGCGGCACGCCGCGCGAGCGGCGGCACGTCGACGAGCAGCGCAACGGTCTTGCACAGCCGCCGGCGCCACGTCAGATCGCTCGCGCGCCAGCGGCCGTACTCCCAGAACGCGGCGCGCTCGCGCGCGGGATCGCGCAGTCCCTCGACGATCGCCGCCGCCGCGTGCTCCGCTCCGGTCAGCGCGAGGAAGATCCCCTGCCCGGTGAACGGATCGAGAAACCCCGCGGCATAGATCGGAAGAGCACACGACTGAACTCCAGTCACGCCAATATCTCGTAGGCCGTCTTCTGCTTGAAAAAAAAAA
>CALEOJ010000256.1 GCA_937910425.1 uncultured candidate division WPS-2 bacterium | reverse complement strand
GTCAGCGGCGTCGTCTCGGCGGTCTTGAGGACCACGGTGTTTCCGCATGCGATCGCCGGCGCGATCTTCCACGCCGCCATCAGCAGCGGGAAATTCCAGGGGACGATCGAGCCGACGACGCCGACCGGGGCCGGTTCGCCGGCGCCGTGCAGCGCGTAGCGCAGCTTGTCGGCCCAGCCCGCGAAGTAGAAGAAGTTGGCGGCGGCCTGGACCACGTCGAAGTCACGCGACTCTTTGATCGGCTTCCCGCCGTCCTTGGTCTCGAGCACCGCGAGCTCGCGGGAGCGTTCGGTGATCGCGCGCGCGATGCGGTAGACGTACTTCGCGCGATCCGCGGGGCGCATCGGCCGCCAGTATTTCTCGTACGCCTCGCGGGCGGCCGCGACCGCGCGGTCGACGTCCTCGGCCGTCCCGACCGCGACTTGCGCCAGCTCTTCCTCGGTCGCCGGATTCACGGTCGCGAACGTCTCGCCGCCCGACGAGCGCACCCACCGACCGCCGATGAAGTGGTCGTAGCGCGGTGCGATTCGCACCGGCGTGGTCTCGATCGAGGGGGCGTAGGCGAGGGCCATCGTGGTGTGGAGATTCGGCGTACGGGGCCCGGTCCCCGGCGTCGCGGCAAGGAAGGCGGGCGTTCGGCGTCAGAGCGGGAAAGAGCAGCCCGTGAGCTCGCAGTCTACGGCCGGTACGGCGTGACGGGCAACTCGGAGCTGCGCATCAACCGTGCGACCGGCGATCCGAGCACGCCCCTCTGCCTGCGGCACGCGCTGGCCGCCTTCCTGAACGCGGTCGACATCGAAGAGCCGCTGCGGGACGATATCGTCACCGCGGTCGGCGAGGCGATCGCCAACGCTGTCGAGCACGCGTACCAGGCGAAGGAAGGGCTCGTCGAGCTGCACGCGAGCATCGACGGCGAGAACACGCTGCTCGTCGACGTCTTCGACCGCGGCGCGTTCATTGATCGCGACCTGCGGGAAGGGCGGGGCTTGGGCCTGCGCATCGTGCGCGCGATCGCTCGCGCCGTCTCGATCGACACCGAGGGCGGAACCCGGATCCGCATGGTCTTCGACGCCGGTTCGTGCGAGTAGCCTTAGTCCTTGGCGATGTAGTCCAGTGAGCCGTAGCGGCCCGTCGCGAGCTTCTCGCGCTGCAGCAGCAGGTCGTCGAGCAGCGAGGACGCGCCGATGCGGAACATCTCCGGCGAGAGCCACGCTTCACCCAGCGTCTCGTCGATCAAGACGAGATAGGCGATCGCCGCCTTCGTGTTGCGGACGCCGCCGGCGACCTTGAGCCCACGGCGCTCGCCGGTGCGGTGGGCGAAGTCGCGGATCGCTTCGGACATCACGAGTGCGGTCGCGAGCGTCGCCGACGTCCCGATCTTGCCGGTCGAGGTCTTGATCACGTCCGCGCCGGCTTCGAGCGCGAGATCGCTCGCGTGCCGCGTGGCGTCGTAGGAGCCGAGCTCGCCGGTCTCGAGGATCGCCTTGAGGTGGACGGGGCCGCACAGCTTCTTGACCGCGACGATCTCGTCGAAGACGTGCTGCTCGTCGCCGGCCAGGAACGCGCCGCGGTCGATAACCATGTCGATTTCGTCGGCGCCGGACTCCAGCGCCGCTTCGGTATCGCGCAGCTTCACGTCGAGCGACGAGAGCCCGCTCGGAAACGCGGTCGCGACCGAGGCGACCTTGACACCCGTCCCGCGCAGCGCCTCCTTCGCAACGGCGACCAGATTCGGATAGACGCAGACCGCCGCCACGCGCGGTGCGCCCGGGGCCGGATACGCCGCCTTGGCGCACAGCGAACGGACGCGGCCCGGCGAGTCGCGGCCCTCCAGCGTGGTGAGGTCGATGCAGCGGATCGCCAGATCGATCGCGGCCAGCTTGGCCTCGTTCTTGATCGAACGCTTGGCGAACCCGGCGGCCCGGGCCTCGAGCATGACGGCGTCGACCGGCGGCGACGACGGCGACAGAAGAAGGGGCATGGGTCCCTACGTTCGAGAACCTCGCGCGACGTGACCTCGTATCGACCGCCGCTCGACGGTATTCGCGTGCTGGAGCTCGGCTCGTCCGTTGCAGGCCCGGCCGCTGGGAGGCTGCTGGCCGATCTCGGCGCCGACGTCATCAAGGTCGAGAGCGACGAAGGCGACGGACTCCGCACCTGGGGTCCCCCCGCGGCCGACGGGACGTCGTGGTGGTTCAAGTCGCACAACCGTAACAAACGGTTCGTGAAGTTCGACCTCCACGCGGAGGCCGACCGCCGGACCGTGCGCGAGATCGCGCTGCGCAGCGACATCGTGCTGGAGAACTTCCGTCCCGGCCGGCTCGACGCGTGGGGTCTCGGCTACGACAGCCTGCGCGCGGAGAACCCGCGGCTCGTCTATGCCTCGATCAGCGGCTACGGCCAAGACGGACCGTACCGGAATCGCACCGGGTTCGGGAACATCGCCGAGTCGATGAGCGGACTGCGCTACGTCACCGGCTATCCGGACCGCCCGCCGGTGCGCGTCGGCGTCTCGCTCGCCGACGAGCTGGCGGCGCTGTACTGCGTGGTCGGGATCCAGGCGGCGCTGCTCGCGCGCGAGCGCGACGGCGTCGGCGACTACGTCGACATCTCGCTGCTCGAGTCGAGCATCGCGCTGACGCAAGGGATGCTCGCCGAATACGAGGCCCTCGGGATCGTGCGCGAGCGCAGCGGCAACGCGCACAACGCGGTCGCGCCGTCGAACATCTACCCGACGCGGGACGGCCGGTGGATCGCGATCGGCGCGAACGCGAACTCGCTCTTCCGGCGCTTCACCGCCGCGATGGGCCGCCCCGAACTGGCCGGCGACCCGCGCTTCCGCGACAACCGCCGGCGCACCGAGCACGGCGCCGAGATCGACGCGCTGATCTCCGAGTGGACGATCACGCTCGACGCGGATGATGCGTCGAGCATCCTCGCCGATGCAGGCGTCCCCGCGGGGCCGGTCTACTCGATCGCGGACATCGTCGCCGACGAGCAGGTCCGCTCCCGCGGCGTCGTGCGATACTTGAGCGACGACGCCGGCAATCGCGTGGCAACGACCGCGCCGGTGACGCGCTTCCGCGCGCACCCGACGGTGTCGAACCACGCCGCGCGCGCGATCGGCGCCGATACGGCGGCGGTGCTCGAGGAGCTGGGGATCGGGACGTCGTGACGATCATCTCGCTCGCGGGCGTTACCAAGACGTTCGACTCCGGCTACACCGCGCTGCGCGACGTGAACCTGGACGTCGCGCCGGAGCGGTTCGTCGCGCTGGTCGGGCCGTCGGGCTGCGGAAAGTCGACGACGCTCTCGCTGATCTCCGGGCTCGACCGTCCGACCAGCGGCGCGATCACCGTGCGCGGCAAGCCGGTCGGCGGAATCACCGACGGCGTCGGGTTTTTGTTCCAGCGTGACGCGCTGCTGCCATGGAAGACCGTCCGCGACAACGTGCTCTTGCCGCTGCAGCTGCGCGGGGTCGGGGGTGAGGAGGCACGCTCACGCGTCGCGGAGTGGATCGGCCGCGTCGGACTGCGCGGCTTCGAGCAGTCGTTTCCGTACCAGCTCTCCGGCGGGATGCGCAAGCGGGTCGCGCTCGCGCAGACGCTGGTCTACAATCCCGAGATCCTGCTGATGGACGAGCCGTTCGCGGCGCTCGACGTGCAGACGCGCAACCTGATGGAGGCTGAGCTGCTGACCCTGTGGCAGGGGTCGCGAAAGACGGTCATCTTCGTGACGCACGACCTCGAAGAGGCGATCGCGCTCGCGGACGAGGTCGTCGTGATGACCGCCGGTCCCGGGCGCGTCAAGGCGCGCTACGACGTCACCCTGCCGCGGCCGCGCGACATCGAACAGGTACGGTTCGATCCGCGCTTCACCGAGCTGTATTCGCAGATGTGGAACGACCTGCGCGACGAGGTGCTGGAGAGCTATGCGCGAGCGAACGCAGCCGGCTAACCGCTGGCTGGTGCTGGCGATGCAGGTCGCGCTCATTGCGGCGGCGCTCCTGGCCTGGGAGTTCGGCGTGCGAGCCGGCAAAATCGATCCGTTCTTTTTCTCGGCGCCCTCGCAGATCGGCGTGACGATCGGCGGCTGGTGGCAGCACGGCTACATCCTGCGCGACGTCTATGTGACGATGGAGGAGACGCTCTTCGGGCTGCTTCTCGGCGGTGGGATCGGGATCGTGCTGGCCGTACTGCTCGCCTCGAACCGGTGGCTCGGCGCGATCTTCGTCCCGTTCCTGGTGCTGTTCAACTCGATCCCGCGCGTGACGCTGGTCCCGCTGTTCATCCTGTGGTTCGGCTTCACGCTCTGGTCGAAGGTCGTCAGCGCGGTCGTGCTCGTGCTCTTCGTCGTGTTCTTCGCGACCTACGACGGGATCAAGGACGTCGACCCGACGCTGGTCGCCAACGTCCGGGTGATGGGGGCCAAGCGGCTCGACGTGATGCGGCACGTGCTGATCCCCTCCGCGCTGACCTGGATCTTCTCGTCGCTGCGCTCGGCGGTCGGCTTCTCGCTGATCGGCGCCGTGGTCGCGGAGTACTTCGGCGCGCAGGCCGGCGTCGGGTATCGCATCCAATACTCCGAGGCGCAGCTCAACACCAGCGGGGTGTTCGGCGGGCTGTTCATCCTGATGGTCCTCGTGTTCATCATCAACTTGTTCTTGCAGCGGCTCCAGCGGCGTCTGCTCGTCTGGAAGCCGGTCGATCCGTAAGGGAGTGATTCGCATGTCCGACATCTCGCGCCGCACGCTCATCGGCGGTATCGCCGCCGCATCGACCGTTTTCAGCGTTCCGACGATCGTCATTGCCGCGGGGCCGAAAGAGAAGGTGGCGGTCGCGGTCGGTGCCGAGCACTCGCTGGTCTACTTCCCGTGGGATCTGGCGAAAGCGCTCGGCTACTTCGACCAGGAAGGGCTGGACGTCGAGCTGACCTATACGAAGGGCGGGAGCGAAGCCGCGACCGCGCTCGCCTCCGGTTCGTGCGAGTACAGCGGCAACGCGATCGATCATGCGGTCGCGGCGGCCGATCGCGGGAAGTCGCTGGTGATGATCGCCGATTTCATGAACCAGCCCGGGGTTTCGCTGATGATTCGCCCCGGCGACAAAGACAAGTACAAGTCGTTCGCCGACTTCAAGGGCAAGACGGTCGGCGTCACCTCGATCGGTTCGGCGACGCACGTGCTGGCGCTGTGGATGGCGCACCGGGCCGGCCTCGGCAAGGACGATCTGAAGATCGTCGGCGTCGGCGGCGGCGCGACGATGATCTCGGCGCTCGTCGGCAATCAGGTCGACGTTACGTGGGGCACCGATCCGTATGCGACGACGCTGATCAGGACCGGCCGCGGGGTTCAATGGCTTGGGCTCTTCACGTCGGGCGACACGCGCAAGGCGCTCGGCTTTCGGGAGTATTGCTTCACCGGCGCACTGACCCGCGGCGACGTCGTCCAGAAGTATCCCGAGCGGACGCAGAAGATCGTGAACGCGCTCGTCCGCGCGCAGAAGTACATGTCGACCCACACGTCGGCGCAGATCGCCGCCGCGCTGAGCGACGAGTTCCGCGGCGGAACGCCGCCGGGCGATTGGGCGGCTGCGTACAGCCATTCGCGTCCGGCCTACACGCAGCACGGCGAGATGACCCTGGAAGGTGTCCGTGCCGTGATGGAGACGAACGCCTATTTCCTCGGCACGGCCTCGAAAGCGGATCCGAACAAGCTCTTCGACAACGCGTACGTCGACAAGGCAGCCAAGACGGTCAAGGTATAGGCTCGACGTGCCGCAAGCCACGCTTCTGCCGCAGTTCGACCGGTCAGGTACGCGAATCGTATCCCGAATACGTCCACGCCGACTAACTGTGGCGGCGTAGCTCAGCGTGGTTAGAGCGTCAGCCTTATAAGCTGGAGAACGTTGGTTCAACTCCAACCGCCGCTACAATAGATGGACGTGCATTGCGGAGTGTCGCCGTGCACGAGACGGCCGGGCGGCGACGACCCGCGGACGCGCACCGCTTCACCAGCGTCTGCCCGTAAAGATTCGCGAAGCGCACTGGAGCAGGGCTTCTAGCCGGACGGCTCCGAAGACGCAGGGTCGTGGCTCAGTACGTGTATTCGATGTTTCGGGTCGGCAAGAAAGTGCCGCCCAACCGGCAGATCATCAAGGACATCTCGCTCAGTTTTCTCCCCGGCGCGAAGATCGGGATCCTCGGGCTGAACGGCGCCGGCAAGTCGACGGTGCTGCGCATCATGGCGGGGCTCGACACCGACATCGAAGGGGACGCGCAGCCGATGCCGGGGATCAGCATCGGGTTCTTGCCGCAAGAGCCGCAGCTCGATCCCGACAAGACGGTGCGCGAGACCGTCGAGGAGGCGCTCAGCGAGCTCAGCGCTGCGCGCAAGCGCCTCGATGAGATCTACGCCGCGTACGGCGAGGCCGACGCGGACTTCGACAAGCTCGCCGAGGAGCAGGCGAAGCTCGAAGCGATCCTGTTCGCCCAGGGCGGCGACGACGTGGAGCAGCAGCTCGAGGTCGCCGCCGACGCGCTGCGGCTGCCGCCGTGGGATGCGAAGATCGGGCCGCTCTCGGGCGGCGAGAAGCGCCGCGTCGCGTTGTGCCGGCTGCTGCTCTCCAGGCCCGACATGCTGCTGCTCGATGAGCCGACGAACCATCTCGACGCGGAGAGCGTCGAATGGCTGGAGCAGTTCCTGCAGCGTTTCCCCGGCACCGTCGTCGCGGTGACACACGACCGCTACTTCCTCGACAACGCGGCCGAGTGGATCCTCGAGCTCGACCGCGGCCGCGGCATTCCGTGGAAAGGCAACTACAGCTCCTGGCTCGATCAGAAACAGGAACGGCTGGCGCAGGAAGAAGCCACCGAGTCGGCACGCCGGAAAGCGCTCAAGCGCGAGCTCGAATGGGTGCGCACCGGCGCGAAGGCGAGGCAGTCGAAGAACAAGAGCCGCATCGCGCGCTTCGAAGAGCTCTCCAGCTACGAGTACCAGCGGCGCAACGAGACGCAAGAGATCTTCATCCCGGTCGCCGAGCGGCTCGGCGATCAGGTGATCGAGTTCACCGGCGTGCGCAAGGCGTACGGCGACCGGCTGCTGATGGACGACGTGAACTTCAGTATCCCGGCCGGCGCGATCGTCGGGATCATCGGCCCGAACGGCGCCGGGAAGACGACGCTCTTCCGAATGATCTCGGGCAAGGAGCAGCCGGACGCCGGCGAGATAGCGATCGGCACGACGGTGAAGCTGGCCGTCGTCGACCAGACGCGCGAATCGCTCGAGAACGAGAAGACGGTCTTCGACGACGTCACCGGCGGGCGCGACCTGCTGCTGGTCGGCAAGTTCGAGATGCCCTCACGCGCGTATCTCGGACGCTTCAACTTCAAGGGCGGCGATCAGCAGAAGCTGGTCGGCAACCTTTCGGGCGGCGAACGGGGACGGCTCCACCTCGCGAAGACATTGCTCGCCGGCGCGAACGTGCTGCTGCTCGACGAACCCTCGAACGATCTCGACGTCGAGACGCTGCGCGCGCTCGAGGATGCGCTCAGCGAGTTCGCCGGCACCGTGATGGTGATCAGTCACGACCGCTGGTTCCTCGACCGCATCGCGACCCACATCATCGCGTTCGAAGGCGACTCGCGCGTCTATTTCTTCGAGGGCAACTACCAGGAGTACGAAGCGAACAAGAAGGCCCGCCTCGGTGAAGAAGCCGCGCGCCCGCACCGGTTGCGTTTCCGCCCGCTCAGCTTACCGTAGTTCACCCTTCGACAGGCTCAGGGTGACATCGGGGTTCGGCTCAGGGTGACATCGGGGTTCGGCTCAGGTTGACAACGGGGTGTGCTAGGCCGCGCCGTCCCAGAGAGAGGTTAGGCGGGATTTGATGCCGGCGTCGTGGGGTTGGAGGCCGTTGCCTTTGCAGACGCGGCACGCCGAGGGCGCGCACTCCTCGCACTCGCCGCTGCCGGTGCAGTGGCGGCAATCGTCCTCGGGCGAGCGCCGGCGCTTGCGTTTGCGCGGCAGCGTCCACTTCTCGGCGGCCCGGCGCCGGCGCTGTTCCTGACCGAGTTCCGTCTCTTTGAGCACGGCGCAGAAGCCCAGGATGGAAATGCATGCGAGCGCGCCGACCATGAAATCGGCGAAGCTGCGGTCCCTCATTAGTCGAGTTATCGGATCGCTGGGTCGGGAGTTGAGCGCTCGAGCGGCGCCAGCACGACCTTGTCGCGGCCCTCGCGCTTCGCTTGGTAGAGCGCCGCGTCGGCCGACTCGAGCAGCTTGGCGGGGCTGACCCCGGACTCGGCGGGGCGCGTCGAAGCGACCCCGACGCTGACCGTGATGATCCCGGTCGGGGCCTCCGGATACGGGATCGCCAGCGCGCGCACGTTGACCCGGACGCGCTCGCCGACGACCCGGGAGGCCTCGCCTTCGGCGAGCGGCAGGACGATCGCGAACTCCTCGCCGCCGTATCGCGCGGCGACGTCGTCCGGCCGCAGCACCGCGGCCTCCACACCCTCCGCGACGCGCCGTAAGATCTCGTCGCCCGCCTGGTGGCCGTGCGTGTCGTTGTAGCGCTTGAAGTGGTCGACGTCGATCATGAGCACGCCCAGCGCCGAGTGCGAGCGGCGCGAGCGATCCCATGCGCGGGCGAGCGCGCCGTCGAACGAGCGGCGGTTGGCGATCCCGGTCAGGCCGTCGAGCCTGATCAGCGCCGAGAGCGCGCGATTGCGGTCGGCGAGCGCGAGCGCGAACAGCAGCGCTTCGAGCGCGATGCCGGCGTCGAACGCGCGGGTGAGGTTCTGGTGCGGGAAGATGACGCCGTGGAGGTTGAGGTCGTTGATCAGGATCCCGGCTGCGGCGAAGACGAACGCGATCAGGTAGAAGCGCGCGGGGGCGAAGCCCTGGTCGCGCGCCGCCACGCCGCGGACGAACAGCAGCACCAAGAGCGCCGCTTGCAGCACCTCGTCGAGCACGTAGCCGTAGCCGCGCCAGCCGGTCACTTTCTCGACAAAGATCAGCGCGACGATCGCACCGAGCACCGGGAGCGTCAGGGCGTCGAGCAGCCGGCGCCAGCGGGTGATGCTCAGGAACGAGCGGCAGAAGCCGGTCAGCGCGATGTAGTAAATCGCCAGCGTCACCGCTTCGGCGAGATGCGTCGCCTTCGGCCCGCCGGCCCCGACCCCGCGCGTCTCGACCAGCGTCAGCCCGACCAGCGCGAACATCGAGGTGGCGTACCAGCCGAACGGCACGTCGCGCAGCACGACGTAGAGCAGCGCGTTGAACGCGCCGATCGCGACGAAGAAGCCGAGGAAGAACGCCTCGTCGCTAGAGATTGCCGCGTTTCGCTTGTTCTTGCTCGATCGAGACGAACAGCGCCTTGAAATTGCCCTTCCCGAAGGACAGCGAGCCGCGCCGCTGGATGATCTCGAAGAACATCGTCGGGCGGTCCTGCAGCGGCTTCGTGAAGATTTGCAGCATGTAGCCTTGATCGTCCCGGTCGACCAAGATGTTGAGCCCGCGCAGGATTGCCAGGTCCTCGGCGATCACGCCGACCCGGTCGGCGAGCTTCTCATAATACGAGGCGGGCGTCTCCAGCAGCTCGACCCCGTTCCCGCGCAGGGCACGCACGGTTTCGACAATGTCGTTGGTCGCGATCGCGACGTGCTGGATTCCGGGGCCGCCGTAGAAGTCGAGATACTCCTCGATCTGCGAGCGCTTGAGCCCCTCGGCCGGCTCGTTGATCGGCATTTTGACCTTGCCGCTCGGACTTTGCATCACTTTCGAGCGCAGCGCGGTGAACTCGGTCGAGATGTCTTTGTCGTCGAAGCCGATCAGCTGCGTGAAGCCGAACGCCTTGGCGTAGTACGCGCACCAGCGGTCCATCTCGCCCCACCCGACGTTTCCGACGCAGTGGTCGATGCGGACAAGGCCGACCTCGTTCGCGGTCGGCATCAGCGCGCTCCACGGCCGGTAGCCCGGCAACCACGGGCCGCGGTACGTACCGCGCTCGACGAACGTGTGCACCGTATCGCCGTACGTCGCGACCCGCGCGGTGACGACGATCCCGTGCTCGTCCTCGGCGACGGCCGGCTCCGCCAGCGGGATCGCACCGCCCGCGACGGAGGCGGTAAACGCTTCGCGCGCGTCGGAGGTACGCAGCGCGACGTCGCGGACGCCGTCGCCGTGCCGCTTGACGTGCTCCGCGATCGGACTACCGGGGGCCAGCGCCGAGGTCAGTACCAACGTCAGGTCGTTCTGCCGCACGACATAGGACGCCGCGTCCTTCACGCCGGTCTCCGGCCCCGCGTACGCGAGTGGCGCGAACCCGAACGCCGTGCAATAGTAATGCGCTGCTTGCTTGGCGTTCCCGACCCAGAGCCCCAAGTGGTCGAATTCCAGCATTGCCAGCGCGGGCGAGCGCGGCGGCGAGATCGTGCTCACGTCCGTTCGCTTACCCTGGACGGCCTGCGTTCCCTCGTTGGCGAGCGAGCGATTCCAGGCACGCTGGGTATCTTGATGGCATGGATTCAACGGACGTCCGCGAGGTGGCGCGAAACGCGGTACAACAGGGCAGATCGCTCTTGGAGAAACAGGTCGACGAGCGCACGACCCAGATCGGCCGGCGCGTCGGATCGGTCGCGCAAGAACTGCGTCACGTCGGCGACGAGCTCCGTGCGAGCGGCCCGCTGGGACTCGCCGCGCCGTACGTCGACCAGGCGGCGGATCTGGTCGAACGGCTGGGCACGTACTTGCAGGACGCCGACAGCGAACGGCTGCTGGGCGACCTCGAGAGCGTCGCGCGGCAGAATCCGTGGAGCATCGCCGCCGGGGCGCTCGTCCTCGGCTTCGCGACGTCGCGCTTCCTGAAAACGACGAGCGCGCGGCGGTACCGCGGCGCGCCCGCCCCCGAGCAGACCGCGCAAACCGCAAAGGAAGATGTCGAATGAGCAACGTCGTCGAGAAGGTGAAGCGGACCGTCGGCAGCGTGAGCGAGAAGAACCCGCTGGGGCTCGCCATCGGCGCGCTCGCGGTCGGCTTCCTCGCCGGTCTGGCGGCGCCGGTTTCCGAGCTCGAGCGCAGGACCGTCGGCCCGCTCCGCGACGACCTCATCGAGCGGGCGAAAAGCGCCGGCAGCGACGCGATCGAGCACGGCAAGCAGGTGCTGCAGGAGAAGGCGAAAGCCGTGCTCGACGCCGCCCAGCACCCGAACGGCGCGGCGTAGCGCCTTACGGTGCCCGGTGCGGCGGCGGGAGCGTCG
>CALEOJ010000255.1 GCA_937910425.1 uncultured candidate division WPS-2 bacterium | reverse complement strand
GAGTTCAGACGTGTGCTCTTCCGATCTGCGGTCCGTTCGGATCGGCGACCAAGCTGAGGGTTCCGGTGTCGATCTCGTTGTTGAAATTGTCGATGAGGTTCAGGTCGAACTGATTGGTGAACGTGAAGAGCTGATCGCCGTTTCCGTTATCGACGATCTCGATGTTGTTCCCGTTCTGCGGAAAGCCGAATGTCGGTCGTGCCAGCTGAAGGCCGGCGGAATTCGGATCGCAGACTTGGTTGCTGCCGGAATTCGGGAGGGTGCTGCCGCCGCCGCAACCGGCGAGCGCGACGAGTGCAACGGCGAAGAGCGCGCGGACGAGGCGCGAGGGACGAGAGCTGGGTGTGCGCACGGCGACCTCCTGGCGGGCGGCGCGTAGAAGAGTCCGGATCGTTCATACCCAGGCGCGCAGTACGCGCTCGGCTAGTTCGATCAACGCAGGTTCACACGCAAACCGCTACGTCGGGACCGTGGCCGGTTCGAGCGAGCGCATGACCGTGCTCAGCATTTTCCCAGAAACGACCTATGCGACGACGGCGCGCTCCGGCGCGACCTCGAAGCGCTCGTGCCGCGCCGAGTACGTGCCGAGTCCCGCGCTGGCGGTGCGCAGTTCCGTCGCGTAGCGCCCGAGCTCGGCTTGCGGAACGTGCGCGACGATGCGGTCCCAGTTCGGCTTGTCGGCGGGCTCGAAGCCCAGGATCTGGCCGCGTTTCGCCGTCAGCTGTGAGACCGCGGCGGAGAGAAACGCCGACGGCACGGTGGTCTCGAGCCGCATCAGGGGTTCGAGCACGACCGTCCCGAGCTTGTGGAGCGCGTCGCGGACGCCCATGCTGGATGCCGTCCGGAACGAAGCTTCGCTCGAGTCGACGTCGTGGAACGCGCCGTCGAAGAGCGTCACGTGGATGTCGGTCACGGGGAAACCGTGCGGACCGCCCGTGGCGAGCGCTTCGCGGACGCCCTTTTCGACGGCCGGGAAGAACTGCCGCGGCACGACGCCGCCGACGATCTTCTCGGCGAACGTCACGCCGTTGCCGCGCTCACGCGTTTCGAAACGCAGCTTCACGTCCGCGAACTGACCGTGCCCGCCCGTCTGGTGCTTGTAGCGCGAGTGGATCTCGGTCGAGGTCTGGATCGTCTCGCGGTAGGCGATCGAGGGCGGGTGCGTCTTGACGTCGACGTTGTACTTGCGCGAGAGCCGTTCGGTGGCGGTCGAGACGTGCGTCTCGCCGCTTCCCATCAGCTGCAGCTCGTTGGTGAACTCGGCCCGGCCGACGCGCAGCGCGGGGTCCTCGTCGATGAGGCGTGCGAGCGCCTGCGAGAGCTTCGCCTCGTCGAGCCGCTGTGCCGGCGCGATTGCCACCGCGAACAGCGGTTCGGCGAGCGGGACGGTCGGCATCAGCACGCCGGCGTTCGGCGAGCTCAGCGTGTCGCCCGTGCACACACCGTCCAGCCGCGCGAGCGCGACGATCGAACCGGGGCCGGCCGACTGCACGGGTTCCTGCTTCTTGCCGAACAAGCGCGCGATCCCGGAGAGCCGGACGGTTGCACCGTTACGCGAGGCGTTGACGAGCGGCGTCGACTGGCTCAGCGTGCCGGTGAAGACGCGGACGACGGAAAGCTTCCCCTGCTGGTTGACGATCGTCTTGCAGACCTGCGCGACGACAGGGCCGTCGGGGCGCGGGACGACGGGACGGCCGTCCACGTCTTTGCGCGGCTCCGTTTCGGGCGAGGGAAAGAGGCGCGCGACGGCGTCGACCAGCGCCGATACGCCGACGTTCTTCTCCGCGCTGCCGACGACGACCGGGATCACTTGGTCGTGCGCGCAGTCCTCGCACAAGTCACGGTCGATCTCTTCTTGCGCGGGATCCTTGCCGTCGAGCAGCTCTTCCATCAGCGTGTCGTCGAAATCGGCCAACGCTTCGAGCAAAATGGTGCGCTGCGCCTCGACCGTCGCCTGCATCGCGGCGGGGATCTCGGTCGTCTTCCCGTCGGTTGCGTGCCCGGTGCGGTTCGTCAGGTCGACGTAGCCGCTGAACGTCGGGCCGGCGCCGATCGGAAGCTGCATCGCGACGATGTGCGGGCCGTACGCCTCGCGCAGCGCCGCCAGCGTCGCGTCGAAGTTGGCGCCCGGCTTATCGAGCTTGTTGACGAAAAAAAGATGCGGCGTCTTCCGCATCTCCAGGTGCTCCACGATCCCGGCCGTTTGAGCCACGCGATCGGGTTCGGCGTCGATCACGATCGCCGCGGCGTCCACCGCGTTCAGCACGGTCTTCGTCTCCTCGAAGAAGTCGATGAAGCCGGGCGTGTCGACGAGGTTCAGGTTGACCGGCCCGCACGTCGTGTGCGCGAAGCCGACGCAGACGGATTGGAGGTGGTCGATCGCTTCGGGCTCGCAGTCGGTGGTCGTCGTCCCGTCGCGGACGGACCCCCTGCGCGGGATCGCCCCGCAGTGCGCGAGCAGCGCCTCGACCAGCGTGGTCTTGCCCGCGTGGTGCGGTCCGACGATGGCGATATTCCTAAGGCGCGCGATGTCTTCCACCGGCTGCCCTCCTGCTGTTACGGAAAGGTCGGCGAGGCTTCACCCGCCGCCGGGAGGTTCCTTCCGCGGGCCGAGCGCAGAGTGGTTCCATGCAGACGATGCCGCTCACCACGCTCGGACACTTCATCGGGGGCCGGCCGGTCGAGGGCGCTTCCGGCCGGTCGGGGGACGTCTACGACCCGGCGACCGGGCAGCTTGCCCGGCGCGTCGCGTTCGCCGGCGCGGACGAGGTCGACGCCGCGGTGCGGGCGGCGCGCAGCGCGCTGGCGGAATGGTCCGAGACGCCGCCGCTGCGGCGCGCGACGGTGCTGTTCCGGTTCCGCGAGCTGATCCTGCGCGACGCCGACCGAATCGCAGCGCTGATCACCGCCGAACACGGCAAGACGCTCGCCGACGCGCGCGGTGAAGTGCAGCGCGGGCTCGAGGTCGTCGAATTCGCCTGCGGGATCCCGCACCTGCTCAAGGGCGACGTCACCGAGAACGTCGCGCGCGAGGTCGACAGCGTCGCGGTGCGCCAGCCGCTGGGCGTGTGCGTCGGGATCACGCCGTTCAACTTCCCGGCGATGGTGCCGATGTGGATGTTCCCGATCGCGCTCGCGTGCGGAAACACGTTCGTGCTCAAGCCGAGCGAAAAAGATCCCTCGCCCGCCATCGAGCTGGCGAAGCTGCTGACCGAGGCCGGATTGCCGAATGGCGTCTTCAACGTCGTCAACGGCGATCGCGAAGCGGTGCAGGCGCTGCTCGAGCACCCCGGCGTCGCGGCGATCAGCTTCGTCGGCTCGACCCCGGTCGCCGAACACGTGTACCGCACCGGGACGCAGCACGGCAAGCGCGTCCAGGCGCTGGGCGGCGCGAAGAACCATCTCGTCGTCATGCCGGACGCCGATCTCGACCAGGCCGTTGACGCCCTGATGGGCGCGGCGTTCGGCTCGGCGGGTGAGCGCTGCATGGCGATCTCCATCGCGGTCGCGGTCGGCGACGAGACCGCCGACGCGCTGATCGAGCGGCTGAGCACGCGGGTGCGCGAGCTGCGCGTCGGTCCGGGAACGCTACCGGAGGTCGAGATGGGGCCGCTGGTCACCGGCGAGCACTACGCGAAGGTACGTTCCTACGTCGATGCGGGCGTCGAGGAAGGCGCGCAATTGGTCGTTGACGGCCGTGCGTCGCGCGAGGAGAGTTGGGGTGACGGGTTCTTCCTCGGCGGCAGCGTCTTCGACCGCGTGACCCCCGAGATGCGCATCTACCGCGATGAGATCTTCGGGCCGGTGCTCGGCATCGTGCGCGTCCACACCGTCGACGAGGCGCTGCGCCTCTGCAACGAGCACCCGTTCGGCAACGGCGTCGCGATCTTCACCCGCGACGGCGGGACCGCGCGCACCTTCGCGCACCGCGTGCAGATCGGGATGGTCGGGATCAACGTGCCGATCCCGGTGCCGATGGCGTTCCACTCGTTCGGCGGCTGGAAGCGCTCGCTGTTCGGCGACCACGCGATCCACGGCGCCGAAGGCGTCCGCTTCTACACCCGCCTCAAAACGATCACCGCGCGCTGGCCCGAAACCCGCTCCGGCCCCGAGTTCACCTTCCCAACGACGACGTAACCGCCGTTGTCATCCTGAGCTTGTCGAAGGGCGCGCTCCGACGACGGCGTACGCGACCGCCGCCAGAAGCGGTGCGAATGCGACCAGGATCAGGGCGGCATCCGGTCCCGACCACGTCACCACGACGCCGATGAGTGCGACGCCGAGTGAGCCGAGGCCGAACGCGACGCCGTTCATCAAGCCGAGCGCGGTGCCGAGGTTGCGCGGCATCAGCGACTGGGCGAGCGCCACGCCGGGCGCGTTCTGTACCGAGAGCAACGCGCTGCCGAGCAGCAGCAGCCCGATCGCGAGCGGGCCTTGCAGCACGAGTCCGGCGACGAGCGGAGGTACCGAACAGAGGAGTCCCGCGATGGCGACGCGCGCGTGGCCGAACCAGTCGGCGAACGCGCCGCCCGCGTAGAGCCCCGCCAC
>CALEOJ010000254.1 GCA_937910425.1 uncultured candidate division WPS-2 bacterium | reverse complement strand
GGCATACGAGATATTGGCGTGACTGGAGTTCAGACGTGTGCTCTTCCGATCTACGACATTCTCGGCGCCGCGCGCCCGCGCGAACGGATGATCTTCCGGAACGAACGCCGGCGTCACCCCCGCCTCGATCACGTCCCCCGCTTTGCGCGCCACCGCGACGAGCTTGAGCCGCAGGCCGCGCTCCGCACCGGCGCGCACGTCATCGCGCGAGATCCCGCCGATCCCGCGCCGCGCCAGCGCCGGCGAGACCGAGGGGCGCCGAAACGCGAGCCCCGCCAAGATCGCCAGCTTGTGTGCCGCGTCGTGCCCATCGACGTCGCTGCGCGGATCCTGCTCCGCGAAGCCGAGCCGTTGCGCCTCGGCGAGCGCGTCCGCATACTCCGCGCCGCTCTCCATCGCGTCGAGCATGAAGTTGGTCGTGCCGTTCAGGACGCCGCCGATCTCGAACACATCCTCGCCGGCCAGCGAACCGCCGAGCGCACGCACGATCGGGATCGCGCCGCCGACCGCGGCCTCGTAGCGCAGCGATGCGCCGGTGCGGGCTGCGAATGCGGCCAGCCACGGCCCCTCGGTCGCGATGAGATCCTTGTTCGCCGTGACGACGTCCTTGCCGCGCGCGATCGCGCGCAGGATCAGCTCGCGCGCCAGCCCGAGCCCGCCGATGCACTCCACCACGACCCGCACCGACGGATCGTCGACGACGTCGAACGCGTCGCTCGAGAAATCGTCCCAGCTCACGTCGCGCGGCTTGTACGGATCGCGCACCGCGATCCCGCGAATGAGCCCCGGATGCGACGCGAGCAGCCGGCGCGCGACCCCCGACCCGACCGTACCGCAGCCGAGCAGGCCGACCCCATGCGCGCGCGTCGTCGTCAGCGACGTCGCCGGTGACGAGATCGCTTCGGACGAGCACAGGACACGCGGTAGGGTTTGCACGGGAACCTCCATGTGGAGCATCGGGGGAATGAAAAAGGCCCTCGCCATTCGGCGAGGGCCTCGTCTCGTATCGTTTCGTCCGCGCTAAGCCGACGTCGATCCGGACCTGCCCTCGCCGAGGGTAGTCGTCGTCGTAATCGTCGTCGTCATCATGACGCAGAGCGCGGACATCGTCCGAAGACCCTACCACGACCGCGCCGAGCCGCGCAAGAGGGCAGGCGAGCCCATGGCGGCTCTTAACAATCCCCCTGGACGTCGGCGTGTCATACAGCGGCGAGCCACGACTCGATCGCGGCGTTGTCGGGCGCGACGCAGCGGTACCCGAGCGCGGAGAAATACTCGAGCTGCTCCCGCCACATGATCGACAGCGCCGGCCAGCCGTGGACGAAGATCATCAGCGGTCCGTCGGGCGGGCCGCTTTCGAGATAGGCGGTGGTGTGCCGCTCGGATTGAACGACGCGCTCGGTCACGAGAGCTTGGACGTTCCGGCCGGGACCGGTGTGCCGAGCCCGTCGCGCAACACTGCGGCCAAACTCTCGGGCTCGGCGAGAAATGCATCGTGTCCGTGATCGCTCTGCAGATCGCGATAGTCGACGTCCCAGCCGGCCTCGCTCCAGCGCGCCGCGCAGCTGCGCACGAACTCCGGCGGATAGAGCTGGTCGCCCGCGATCCCGACGAACGTGAACCGCGTCGATCCCGCCGGCCGCTCGCGACCGCGCAGATCGAACAGGTCCATCGCGCGCGTCAGCATCACATAGCTGTTCGCGTCGAACCGCTGCACGAACACGTCGCCCTGATGCGTGAGATAGCCTTCGACGTCGAAGCGGTCGGCCAGCGAGCGCGACGGATCGCCGCCGGCCCGATCGGGCCGGTTCGCGAACCGCGTCTCGAACAGCGCCTCGCTCTTGTACGTCAGCGTCGCGATCGCGCGCGCCAGCCGCAGGCCGTCGACCGGCGCCTGGTCGTACCATCCGCCGGCGAATTTTGGATCGAGCCGGATCGCCTCGCGGGCCGCGAAGTTCTGCGCGATCCCTTGCGCGCGCAGGTGATCGAACGTCCCGACGACGATCGCGTGATCGACGGCGTCGTCGTACCCGCGCACCCACTGCAGGCACTGCTGACCGCCGAGCGATCCGCCGATCGCGACCGCGACGCGCGGGATCCCGAGCGTGCGCAGCGCACGCCGCTGCGCCTCGACCATGTCGCCGACGGTGATGACCGGGAACCGCGGGCCCCAGCGGCGCCCGTCCGGCGCGAGCGACGACGGCCCGGTCGAGCCGTAGCATCCACCGAGCACGTTGACGCCGGCGACGCACCACGTCGCGAGATCGAACAGCCCGCCGTCACCGACGAGGCCGTCCCACCACTCGACGACGCGCGACGAACCGCTGAGCGCGTGCGCGACGAACACGACGTTCGACCCGTCGGCCTTGGGCTCGCGCCCGTAGAGCGTCACGCGCTGCACGACCGACGGAATCGACGCGCCGGAGGCCAGCTCCAGCGCGCCGATCTCCACGTCGTGCTCTGTCACGCGGCGTCGAGCGCCTGCGTCAGGTCGGCGAGGATGTCGTCGATCGACTCGATCCCCACCGAGAGCCGCACCGCGTCGTCGCTGACGCCGCTCGCGATCTGGTCGGCGGGCGTGAGCTGCGAATGCGTCGTCGACGCCGGATGGATCACCAGCGACTTCGCATCGCCGACGTTCGCCAGCAGCGAGAACAGCTGCAGCCGGTCGATCAGCGCGCGCGCCGCCTCGGCGCCGCCCTTGACGCCGAAGGTGAGGATCGCGCCCGCGCCCTTGGGCAGGTACTTCTGCGCGTTGCCGTACGCCGGATCGCCCGGCAGCCCGGGATATCGCACCCAGAGCACCTTCGGATGCGCCTTGAGGAACTCCGCCGTGCGCTGCGCGTTCGCGCTGTGCCGCTCGATACGCAGCCCCAGCGTCTCGAGCCCTTGCAGCAGCAGCCACGCGTTGAACGGCGAGAGCGCCGCACCGATGTCGCGCAACAGCTGCACGCGCGCCTTGATGATATACGCCAGCGGCCCGACCGCATCGGTGTAGACGACGCCGTGATACGACGGATCCGGCTCGACGAAATCCGGGAACCGCCCCGACGCCTTCCAGTCGAACTTGCCGGAGTCGACGATCGCGCCGCCGATCGTCGTACCGTGGCCGCCGATGAACTTCGTCGCCGAGTGCACGACGACGTCGGCACCGTGCTCGATCGGCCGCAGCAGGTACGGCGTCGGAAGCGTGTTGTCGACGATCAGCGGCACGCCGGCAGCGTGCGCGACGTTCGCGATCGCAGCGACGTCGAGCACGTCGAGTTTCGGGTTGCCCAGCGTCTCGGCGAACACGGCCTTGGTGTTCGGCCGGATCGCCGCCTCGAACGCCGCCGGATCCGATGGATCGACCAGCGTCGCCTCGATCCCGAAGCGCGGCAGCGTGTGCACGAACGCGTTGTATGTCCCGCCGTAGAGGGAGGCCGAACTGACGATGTGGTCACCGGCGCGCGCGAGGTTGAGCAGCGAGTAGATCACCGCCGCCTGCCCGCTGGCAAGCGCGAGGGCCGCGATGCCGCCTTCGAGCGCTGCCAGCCGCTGCTCGAACACGTCGGTCGTCGGGTTCATGATCCGCGTGTAGATGTTGCCGAACTCTTGCAGCGAGAAGAGCCGCTCTGCGTGCGCAGTGTCGTCGAAGTTGTAGGAGGTCGTCTGGTAGATGGGGACGGCCCGCGACTTGGTCGTCGGGTCGCCGCCGTGTCCGCCGTGCAGGGCGACGGTCTCGAAGCCGCGGGTCGCCGCGGGGTCCAGGGTGCTGCTCATCGTGGGTCTCCTTCACGAATGCGTGGAGCGCGAAAGGGCTGGAAAACGAAGCAACCCCCGCCGGTGAGGCGAGGGCCGCTGTAGCTTTGTCGCACGCCGGCTACGGCGACGACGATCTACACCGACCCTCGCGGGTGGCACACATCGCCATAATCGCCATACAGCGGCCGTTCATATGGCCGGACGGTACCAGAACCGGCCGGGGGGCGTCAAGGGCGAAGGTCTCGGCGGCCCTCGGAGTCGCGGCCTTTCCCTGATGAGCTGTAGCTCAAGGCGCCAGGATGGCGGCGGTTCTTCGACGGCGGGCCCACGTGCAACTTCGACGATCAGGCACGGGGCCGAGCAGTCGCGGAGTGTAGCGCAGCGCGTGGCTCGTCGGGGCCGTCCCTGAAGTGTGGTGAGCGTCGGTGCCCGGTGATGCCATGACGCTGGCA
>CALEOJ010000253.1 GCA_937910425.1 uncultured candidate division WPS-2 bacterium | reverse complement strand
CAGATCAGTTCCGCGCGAAGTTCCCCAAGCTCGCGGCGCTGCTGGATGAGGCGGACAGACTCGTGACGAAAAAAGGGATCGGAGTCCGTGCGATCCAGTTCGCTGCCATCGTCGTGATAGCGCCTGGCATATTCATTCTAGCCTTGGAGAACGTGATCGACAAGCAGGTTATCGTCGCGCTCATTTCTGCCACACTGGGCTACGCCGCCGGCTTGAAACTAAAAGGTAGCAGCGAGAACGAGCCTGGTTAGACCGCGAATCCAGCCGGCCTTCCGAGCCCTTATGAACGAGGCGCGCCGCAACGCCGCCGATCGCCGTCAACCCTCCGCACCCCCGCCATCTTGTCGGCCTCGATGTAGGCCGCGCGGCCGTGCATGAGACCGTGCGCCGGAAAGCCTTATGCCACGGGCCTTTGCGCGACACGCGCGAGTTTGCGGAACCGTTTTGCAAAGCGCGGCGAGCCCGGCGCCGAGACGGGCCGCGATGCCGTGCGGCCGAAGAGCCTTATGCCACGGGCCTTTGCGGCGACACGCGACGGGCCGAGGCCTCGCGCCGGGTGGGTCACTTTCCCCGCCTTCCTCTATGCCCGCTACGCCGCCGCGCCGTGGCAGCGTTTGTACTTCTTGCCGCTGCCGCAGGGGCAGAGCTCGTTGCGTCCGACCTTGTCGGCGGTACTCGTCTTCGACTTCGGCGGCTCGTCGCCGCGGTTCGTGCGGAGCTGCGTCGGTTCGTACTTCGGCGCCGGCCCCAGCAGACGTTCCGCGGTCGCCGGGTCCATGCTCGGCTCCGCCGCTCGCGGCGCACCGTTTCCGTTGGCGGACGGCGGCGGCGGCGTAAAGTCGCCGAACGCACCCGGTGACGCGTCTTCCGGCGGCGCGATCTCGATGCGCACCGAGAACACCGTCTTGATCGCTTCGTCGGCGATGTTGTTCTTGAGGTCTTCGAAGATCTCGTACGCCTCTTTTTCGTACTCGACACGCGGGTCTTTCTGCCCGTAACCGCGCAGCCCGATCCCGCTCTTGAGCGCGTCCATGATGTACAGGTGGTCGACCCACAGGCGGTCGATGATCGGCAGCATGATGTGCTGCGACTCAACGATTCGCATCAGGTCCGCGCCGATCTCGGCTTCTTTCTCTTCGTACGCGGCGGCCGCGTGGTTGAAGAGCAGCTCCTTCATCCCGTCGCGATCGAGCTTCTCGAGCTCGGCGACCGTGACGTCTTCCTTGATCGGGAACATCTGCTCGACCTCATCGAGGATCGCCGGCAGGTTCCACTCCGAGGGGTGCTCCTCTTCCGGTGCGCCGGTGTCGACCGCGTAGCTCGTCTTGCGCCGCAGCGCGTCGATGAAGAAGTCGCGCAGCGATTGTCCCTCGAGCACCTTGCGACGTTCGCCGTAGATGATCTCGCGCTGCTTGTTCATGACGTCGTCGTACTCGAGAACCTGTTTGCGGATCTCGTAGTTGTGGTTCTCGACCTTGGACTGCGCGTTCTCGATCGAGCGCGACAGGATGCCGGCCTCGATCGGCGTCTCGTCGGTGAACTTGACGAAGTCCATCATCTTCTGCAGCCGCTCTTGGCCGAACAGCCGCATCAGCTCGTCTTCGAGCGCGATGTAGAAGCGCGTCGTCCCCGGATCGCCCTGGCGCCCGGCGCGGCCGCGGAGCTGGTTGTCGATCCGGCGCGACTCGTGCCGCTCGGTGCCGATGATGTGCAGCCCGCCGGCTTCGGGGACCCCTTCGCCGAGCTTGATGTCGACGCCGCGGCCCGCCATGTTGGTCGCGATCGTCACCGTGCCGGGGATGCCGGCGTCCTTGATGATCTGCGCTTCCTGCTCGTGGTACTTCGCGTTGAGCACCTGGCACTCGACGCCGCGCCGGCGCAGCATCATCGCGAGCCGCTCCGACTTCTCGATCGAGCGCGTGCCGACCAGGACCGGGCGGCCCTTCTCGTGCTCGGCGATGATGTCGTCGATGACCGCGTTGAACTTCGCCTCCTCGCTGCGGTAGACGATGTCCGCGTTGTCCTTGCGCCGGACCGGCATGTTCGGCGGGAGGACGATGACGTTCAGCCCGTAGATCTCGCGGAACTCGCGCTCCTCGGTCTTCGCGGTACCGGTCATCCCGGCCAGTTTGTCGTACAGCCGGAAGTAGTTCTGGAAGGTGATCGTCGCGAGCGTCTGGTCCTCGCTGCGGACGTCGAGCCCTTCCTTCGCCTCGATCGCCTGGTGGATGCCGTCGGAGTAGCGGCGGCCGTGCATCAGCCGGCCGGTGAACTCGTCGACGATGACGACCTCGCCGTCCTTGACGATATACTGCTGGTCCTTGTGGAACAGGTTCCAGGCCTTCAAGGCGGCGTTGAGCTGGTGCGTCAGCTCGAGGTTGCGCTGGTCGTAGAGATTCTGGACGCCCAACATCTTCTCGACTTTGGCGACGCCCTTCTCGGTGATCGGCGCGGCGTGGGACTTCTGATCGACGGTGAAGTCTTGGTCTTTCACCAGGCGCGGAATGATCTTGGCGAACTGTCCGTACAGCTCGGTCGCATCGTGGCCTTGGCCGCTGATGATGAGCGGGGTCCGCGCCTCGTCGATCAGGATCGAGTCGACCTCGTCGACGATCGCGAAGTCGAGGTGGCGCTGGACCATCTGATCGAGCGACCACGCCATATTGTCGCGCAGGTAGTCGAACCCGACCTCGTTGTTGGTGACGTACGTGATGTCGCTGTCGTACGCGGCCTTGCGGACCGCCGGCTCGAGGTCGTGCTGGATCACGCCGACCGTCATCCCGAGCGCCTCGTAGATCGGTCCCATCCACTCGGCGTCGCGTTTGGCGAGGTAGTCGTTGACGGTGACGAGGTGGACGCCCTTACCGGTCAACGCGTTGAGGTAGACGGGCAGCGTGGCGACGAGCGTCTTGCCCTCGCCGGTGCGCATCTCGGCGACGTTCCCTTCGTGCAGCGCCTGGCCGCCCATGATCTGCACGTCGAAGTGGCGCATCCCGAGAACCCGCTTCCCGGTCTCGCGAACGACCGCGAACGCCTCGGGCAGCAGCGCGTCCAGCGTCTCGCCCTGCTCGACGCGCGCCTTGAACTCCACCGTCTTGCCGCGGAGTTCGTCATCGGAGAGTGCGGCGATCGAGGGTTCGAGCGCGTTCACGCGTTCGACGGTACGTCGCAGCTTTACCAGCTCGCGCTCGTTCCCGTCGAACAGGGTCTTGAGAAAGGCCATACAGGGCTACAACCGTTCGCCGCGGAGGTCGGTTCCTCCCGAGGCGCCGCGTTCACGAAAAAGTCGGGCGGAGTGGCCGCCCCCGGTCACCCTGGGCTTGTCGAAGGGCCGAGCGGCAGCTTCGCCGGGTGGTTCAGCTGATCGGCCGGAACCCGGCGGAGCAATTCGCCCACCGTGACGAATCGGAATCCGGCCCGCCGATACGCGGCGATGACCTCCGGGAGCGCGGCGACCGTCGCCGGCCGGCCGCTGTGCAGCAAGACGATCTCCGGCGCGGTCGCCCGGCTGAGCAGGTGGTCGCGCAGTGCGGTGACCGGGACGGCGCGCCAATCACCCGGATCGTCGCTCCACAGGATCGTGTCGAAGCCGGCCGCCTGCGCGACCCGGACCGTCGCCACGGTGTAGCGGCCGTGCGGCGGCCGGAACAGGCGCCGCTCGGCCGGATCCGGAGCGAGCCGCTCCAGCGACGTCGCGCCGTCGCGCAGCTCGCCGGCGACCGCGGCATCGGACAGCCTGTCGAGGTCCGGATGGGTGAGCGTATGGTCGGCGATCTCGTGGCCGCCTTGCGCGATCGCGCGGGTCAGACCGGGGTACTGCTCGGCGTCGCGGCCGATCAGGAAGAACGTCGCGCGGACGTCCCCGTCGTGCAGTACCTAGATCGGAAGAGCACACGTCTGAACTCCAGTCACGCCAATATCTCG
>CALEOJ010000252.1 GCA_937910425.1 uncultured candidate division WPS-2 bacterium | reverse complement strand
AGGCGCACGGATGCGGCGAACGGCGCGCCCGCCGCCTGCAGCACCGGCCGCAGCCCCCACACGATGTCCTCGGAACTGGCGTGGCGGGACGCCTTGTCGACGAGGTTGACGCGCAGCTCGGCGAACCAGGGCGCGTCGCGGAAGAACGATCCGCGCAAAACGCCGTTGAAGTCGGGTACGGCGTGATGGCCGACGAAAGCCTCGACGTTGCGCACGTTCGGATCGCCGAGGAGCTTCGCCTCGACGGCCCGCGTCGCGGCGCGCGTGCGCTCGAGGTCGGTGCCGATCGGCTCGTCGATCGCGACGACGAAGGTGTTTTCGTTCTGGGACGGCAGCATCCGGAACTTCACGAGCTGCGCGAGCGGGAGGACCATGGCCGTGGCGAGCGCCACGGTGACGAGGCCGAGAAAGACCCGGCGCCGGCGTCTGCTGTCCAGCATGCCGCCGAGCGCGTTGCGATAGAACGCCTCCCAGCGCGCGCCGCGCGCCGCAGTCGCGGCGTGCCCGACGCGGACGAGCCGCAGCGCAGCCCAAGGCGTGACGATGATGGCGACCGCGAGCGACGCGAGCATTGCGATGGGAACGTCGAACGGAATCGGGCGCATGTACGGTCCCATCAGCCCGGTCACGAACGCCATGGGAAGGAAGGCGAGGATCACGGTGAGCGTCGCCAGGATCGTAGGGCTCGCGACCTGACCGACGGCGGCGGCGATGATCGCGCGGCGATCTCCGACCGAACCGCGCAGCTGGCGATGGACGTTCTCGATCACGACGATCGCATCGTCGACGAGGATTCCCAGCGAGAGGATCAGGGCGAACAGCGTGATGCGGTTGATCGTCTGGTGCATGAGCATCGCCGCGCCGAGCGTGATGAAGAGCGTGAGCGGGATCGCGAGGGCCACGACCGCCGCCTCGCGCCAGCCGAGCGTCAGCACGAGCAGAATCGAGACGATCGCGATCGCTTCGAGAAGACGGCGCAGAAGCTCGTTGACGGCATCGTTCGCCTTGGCGCCGTCGTCGCGGGTCACCGTCAGGCTCGCGGATGCAGGCAGCGTGAATGCGTTTGCGGCGGAGAGGACCGCGCCCGCGACCTGCACGACGTTCGCGCCGTTGCGCTTCGCAACGGCGATGCTCACCGCGTTCTGTCCGACCGGTCCGCCGGGCGCGGAGTACCATGCGTAGGATTCGCGCGCTGCGAAGCCCGCGCGCACGCTTGCGACCTCGCGCAGCTCGATCGGCACGCCTTCCCGCATCGCGACGATCGCGTGTTCCACGTCGTACGCGCTGTGGAAAGGTTGCCCGGCGCGCAGATCGGTGCGCGTCGTGCCGTCGGTCACGTATCCGGCGGGCTGCTCGGCATTCGTCCGCAGGGCGGGGTCGAGATCGGAGAAACCGATGCCGTACCCGCGCAGCCGCTGCGGATCGAGCACCACGCTCACGGCGCGGCTACGGCCACCGTACAGCGTTACGCCGCCAACGCCCGGAAGCGGTGCGATTGCGTCGCTCATCCGATAGGCGAGATCTCGCAGCGCGCCTTCGTCGAGCGAAGAGCTCGAAAGGGTCAGCACCACGACCGGAACGTCGTCGACGTCGATGCGTGTGACGATGGGATCGGCGGCGTCGGCCGGTATGACGCCGCGGTTACCCAGGAGCCGCGTGTAGAGGTCGACGTAGGCTTGCGTCGTGTCGGTGCCGACGCGATACCGGACGGTGATCGTCGAGCGACCGTCCTGCGACGTCGCGTACACGTGCTCGACGCCGGCGATCTGACCGATGACCCGTTCGAGCGGCACCGTCACCAGCTGCTCGATCTCGGCACGCGACCGGCCCTGGTCGTTCGTGGTGACGATGGCCGTCGGGACGGTGATGCGCGGGTTCTCTTCGCGCGGCGTCATCGCGATAGCGAACAGACCGACTAGCGTCGTAGCGACGACGAGCACCGCCGTGATCTTCGCGTCGAGGAACGCCCGGACGACCCGAGCGATGGGACCGAGCCGGGCCGGCACGTTCATGACTCTATTCGTATCATACTCCAGGGGGTATGCACAAGGCTACTACCGGGGGTATACTGGCAGCGTGGCATCGAAAGCAAGAAAGCCGCAGCCGCTGGAGCTGCCGGAGGACGAAATACGACGCCTGCGGTCTCGGCTGCGCCGGTTGGAGGGCCAGGTCCGCGGGATCGAGCGGATGCTCGACGAGCGCGCGGACTGTCATGCCATCGTCCAGCAAATGGCCGCGGCGCGTGCCGCGCTCGACCGCAGCATGGTGCATCTCATGGTGTCCAGCATGGCGCAGTGCCTGCGGCCCGAAGACGGCACCGCGGACGAGAGCGAGCTGCGCCGGCTCGGCGAGACGTTCGCGAAATTGTTGTAAGCCAGCCGCAGAAGAGTTCTCATAACCGATACCGTCTCTTCCTTGGTTCACACCGTACGCGGATGCTGAGAAGAACCGGGGAAATCGACGTGAACACGTGCAGGGATGCGACGCATGTAGGCGATCGCTCAGGCGCGACCGGCGGGCACCCGTGAATGAGGCTCTGGTGAGAAGCGCTTGACCCCCGCCGTCCGACCGTTGCATAATCAAACCGTTGCAAAGTCAAACTATACGGCGCCGGCGCCGACCCCCGGCGCAAGCTGTCGCCTTCCAGGACTCGATGGTCTCGCTCGTGCGGGCACTGGGACTCCATCAGCCTGATCGCACACCATGCGGTCAGCCGGTGGCCGTCGCCGAGGCGCATGCTTTGCTCGAACTTTCCCGCGAAGCGGGTCTAACGCAGAATGGCCTTGCCGCGCGGCTGCGGCTCGACAAGAGCACCGTGAGCCGCATCGTAACGCTCCTCGAACGGCGCGGTTGGGTCGAGCGCCGCCGCGACAAGGGTGACGCTCGCATGGTCCACGTCCACGTGACGCTCGACGGTCGCGACGCGGCCGCGAATCTCGCGGCATCCCGTCAAGCCAAATTCTCAACCATTTTCGCAGCGATTCCGAGGCCGGAGCGCGCCCTCGTCGCGACCGCCCTCGATACGCTCATCAAGGTGATCCGTGAAACCTAAGCTTCCTCAGATCTATGCTGCGATTGTCGCCGGCATTGCAATCTCATACGCCGGCGTCCCTGCGCTCGCCGATGCGTCGTCCTCGGCGTCTGCGCATAAGGCCATGGTCGACGACCGCAGCGAGCACGTGATGCCCTTCGACCTCAACCGGACGATGCATATCTTTCGACCCTCGTCCGACGGCGGCGTGCAGACGGTCCGGGTCCACGACGGCGACCCGAAGCAGATCGCGCTCGTGCGGTCGCATCTGCGCAAGGAAGCTCTTGCATTCGCTCGCGGCGACTTCGCCGATCCGGCCGAGATCCATGGAAAGACCATGCCCGGACTCGCGCAGCTCCGCGCCGGCGCTCACAAGATCGTCGTTACCTACGCGCCGACGTCGAACGGCGCGAGCATTCGCTACAAGACCGCCGACCCGACGTTGATCGCGGCGGTCCACCGGTGGTTTGCCGCACAAATCTCGGATCACGGCGCACACGCCATGATGATGACGCACTAACCAGATCGACCAACGGAGATCACGTTCTTGAAACTCATTACACTCCTCGCCACGGGAGCCTTGACGGCATTGGCCGTCACGGCGGCCGTCTCGGGACCCGACATCGCGCGCGCCCAGGGTGGCGCAGCGCCGTCCAGCGGGCTGATCAGCGGCTCGCAGCAAGACAACGCATTCGGCGCCGACATGGGCGTCGTCCATGAGCTGCTCGCCGATCATAACAAGATCAAGCGCACCGTGACCAAACTGCCGAACGGTATCCGCACCGTGACGGAGTCGGAGGACCCGCAGGTCGCGAAAGAAATCAAGGCCCATGTAGCGAGCATGGATCAGCGACTAAAGGACGGCAAAGTATTCAACGTGGCTAGCCACACGCTGCCGACGATCTTTGCGAACAAGGATAAGATCCACACCGAGATCCTGCAAACGCCTACGGGCGTGATCCTCACGCAGACGTCGAGCGATCCGGCAACCGTTGCTGCGCTGCAGGCGCACGCGGGCGAAGTCAGCGACCTGGCGCGCGAGGGGATGCCAGCCTTGATGCGCAGCGTCATGGCCAACGGCGGGCCGATGATGGGCAATCGCGGCGCGGGCCATGGGCCCACGGAACAAATGGGCATGGGCATGATGCGCGGCATGATGGCTCGTGGCGGCATGACGATTGGCGGCGGTCCAATGATGACTCAAATGATGCATCGGATGATGACGGGCGGTGTTCCGTCGGGCAGCATGCAGCACGGGTTCACGCCGCGCTGATGCGCTTGAACGGTTCCCACCAGACGCGATGCGACGCCGGCCGTAGCTGCGGCGAGCGGGACGCGCGCCGCCGGGACGTGGAGGACCGCCAGAGCCTCGCGCGCATCATCGCGTCGCATCAAAAGTGGGCGCCGATGGGAGTGAGATAGAAATGGCGCGCTCGCTTCTCGGCATGCTCGCATCCGCGCTGTTCAAGAGCGCGCGCGCGACATCGAACGCGCATCTCGCTGAATCTATACTGACCGGCAACGTCAAGTCCGTCGCGCGCAGTATCAAGACGCGCGCGCGGTACAAGGCCAAGACGGTGCTATGGCGAGCGGTGACCGGGAAGCGGAAGCTCTGGTGACTGAAGCGAGCGGTTCGCATGTGGCGGGCGATGGCCGCGCTGATCGTCGCCGCCGGCAGAGTCCGAGCGCCTTGGGACTCGAGGGAATCGTCGCGAAGCGCCTGGAGGCCCCGTATCGCCCCGGAGAGCGCGTGCGGCTCTGGGTGGCCCTCGGCTACCTCTCACCCAACAATTACGAGCGGCGCATGAATGCAGCCGCTTGATGTCCAATCAAAACCTCTCCACGAGAGCGGATCAACTCCACTACACACTGCCACAACGAGCAACACATGAATGGTGGCATGGCAACGGTTATTAGCTATGAATCGTAACCAAATAAAGATGCAACGCTTAAACAGGAACATTCAAATGAACATGAGACGTGGTATTTTGTTGAACTTCGCAAGCATCGCGCTTTGCCTCGGGCTCGCTGTGCCGGTCGCAGCGCAACCCAAGCCGGCATCGTCAGGCGCGCCGGGATATCCATCGTGGACCGGTACAGCATACCCCTTCGCTCAGCACCTCCAGATCATGCTGCTCCATTTCGATCAGGCTGCGCTGTCCATGGCGCAGACGGCGCAGCAGAATGCAACGAGCGTCACCATAAAGAAGTTTGCTGCTCGGGTTGCTAGCGAGCGTTCGCGCGACATTGCGGCAGTACGTTCGGCGTACAGTGAGCGCTACGGGCAAGCACCGCCGGCGTGGCCTTCACCGCAGAGTGGCTACGGCCCATACGGTCCTGGCATGATGGGCGGCTATGGTCAGGGTGGCAACGGGCCAGGCATGATGGGCGGGTACAGTCCTGGTCCGAACGGCGGACAGAGCGCGCAAAGTGGCTATGGCCCAGGCATGATGGGCGGTAACGGTCCTGGTCAGAACGGCGGACCGCGCGCGCAAGGGAGCGGCCCGTGGTACGGCCCGATGATGGGGCAAGGCGATAGCTACCAGATGATGATGGGAGGGCGATCGTTCTGGTGGGGATCATCGAACGTCGATAAGGGCTTTGTCCCCGCGCTGATGCGCTTGGACGCAATGGAGATTTCGATGGCGACGATCGGGCTAACGTCTGGGGACGCGAATGACGAAACACTCGCGCGCAAGGTTCTTTCTGCGCGTTCGCAAGAGCTCTCCAGCCTTTCGAAAATCGTTCAATAGTCAACGGTTTTCCAGCACCAACGATGGGCCGAGCCGGGTTGAAGAGAGCTCGATCAGCGCCATATCGCCATCAACCCGGCCCAACTTGTCGCGCTGATACTGGTGAGCGCTTTCGTTGCTGCCGGTAAATCCAATGAGTATATGCATCAGCGGTTGCCAAGTGCTTTTTTGAATTTCAAGCTTTTCCGCAAAGTGGTGCATTTGCAACGCAGCGGGAACGCGAGCATTCCACTCGTCCTCATGCCTCTTGGCGTCGATCAGTGTTTCGGCGCCACATGCTTCCCAAGCCGTGTAAAGCGCCGGATGGTCGGTGCCGCGAGGCCCCTGCGCTCAAGGTGGGAAAACGGCAAGCGGTCGTCCAAGGCCTGGGCCAGTTAGCGCTACCCGACCGAACCGGTCGAAGGAGCAAGCATTATGACGCGCGCGATGTGGCTGACCCTCCTGATCGTGGCTGCAACGTCCGGGGCGGCGTTGGCGCAAGCAACGGGAGTGATCGTGAATGTCCCGACGGGTCTCGTGATCGGCGTGCGGGGCTCCTCGACCAACGACGGTGCGCAGCTCATTACGTGGCACAGCAACGGCAACGCGAGCCAGAGCTGGTCGATCACGCCGACGGGCGCGGGTTGGTTCAAGCTCGTCAATGCTGGCAGCGGGCTGTGCGTCGGCGTGGCCGCGGGCTCGACCGCCGACGGCGCGAACATCGTCCAGTGGCACGACGACGGGTCAATGAACCAGCAATGGCGCTGGGAACGTCGCGGGGGCGGGCGGTCCCTCCTCGTCAATCGGGGCTCCGGGAAGGTCATCGGCGTCGCGGGCGGCTCGACCACCCAAGGAACGCCGCTCATCCAGTGGCACCAGGACGGCACTCCGAACCAGCTCTGGCACCTGCAACGGTAGGCGAACCTGCGGTTTTCGCATTGCGTCGCGGATATATTGATTGAAAGGCGCGACGAGCTGAGGAAGACCACAGCGACAACGCTGATGTTCGCCGCCGGCGTCCAGCCGCTCGTCGTGACGCAGCGACTCGGCCACATGAAGATCACGACCCGGCCCGATGTTCGCGGCGTTCGCGAGGCGTGAATCCCACACGCCAACCGAGCTGTTGTGAGTCAGTCGGGTTCGCGGGCTGCGCCTCGTTCCAGCATGCCGATGATCGCGTGCTCGTCGTAGCCGAGTTCAGCCAGGATCGGGCGGGTGTGCTCTCCCCGCAGCGGTACCGGGCCGCGTCGCGACGGCGCGCGCGGCAGTTCGATCGGGCTGCGTACGAACGGAATCGCGCCGACGCGCGAGGGCTGCTCGATGAAGGCGCCGGTCGCCTGGAGCTGCGGATGCTGCAGCATCTCGCCGAGGTCGCGCACGCGGCCGCAGGGGATGTCGTGCGCGTGCATCGCTGCGATCCACGCGTCCTGCGTGCGCGTCGCTATCGCTGCGGCCACTTCACGCTCGAGCTCCATACGGTGCGCGACGCGCCCCTCGTTCGTCGCGAAGCGCGGATCCTCGGCCAGGTCGGGGCGCTCGATGACGTTCGTGCCGAAGGCCGTCCACGCGGCGTTGCTGGCGGCGGCGAAGTTGACGTACTTTCCGTCGGAGCAGCGATACGGACCGTACGGCGCGATCAAGTAGTGCTTCGCGCCGGTGCGCGGCGGCGTCTCGCCGCGAAACCAATGGAAGTACGGGATCGCACCGAGCCACGCGACGATGCTGTGCAGCATGGAGATATCGATCTCCTGACCTTCGCCGGTCTTCGCCCGGTGCATGAGCGCGAGCAGCACGGCCTGATTCGCATACATCGCCGCGGCGATATCCACGACGGAGATCGGCACCTTGCAGATCTCGTCGGGCGTTCCGGTTAGGGTCAGCAAGCCGCTCTCGCCTTGGATGAGGAGATCGAACGCTTTCTCGCTGCGGTACGGGCCCTGCTGGCCGTAGCCGGAGATATGCGCGTACACGACGCCGGGGTTGTCCCGAGCGACGGCCTCATATCCCAGCCCGAGCCGATCGACGACACCGGGCGAGAAGTTCTCCAGGATCACGTCGGCGTGCCGCGCGAGCGCGGCGACCGCGGCCAGCGCTTCCGGATCGCGCAGGTCGAGCGCGATACTCTCCTTGTTCCGCGCGTTGACGACATAGTACGAGCTCAGACCGTGCACGACGCTGTCCCACTCGCTCGATACTTCGCCGGTGGTCCGCTCGATCTTGACCACGCGTGCGCCGGCGTCGGCTAGCATCGCGGCGGCCATCGGACCGGCAACGCTGACCGTGAGGTCGAGGACGAACGTACCGTCCAGGACGCCGCCCGTCACGGGGCGGCTCCGCCGAGGTACGCGACGCGCACGCCTTCATCGCGCGCGATGTCGGCGGCGATTCCGGCCATCACGACGCGACCTTCGGCGAGCACGTACGCGCGCGACGCGAGCGCGAGCGATGCGGCGATGTTCTGCTCGACGATCACCACCGTCGTTCCAGCACGATTGATGTCGCGCACCCACTCGAAGATGCGGCCCACGATGCGCGGCGCCAGCCCGAGCGACGGCTCGTCCAGCAGCAGCAGCGCCGGCTCGGACATCAACGACCGGCCGATCGCGACCATCTGCTGCTCGCCGCCCGACAGCGTCCCGGCCAGCTGGTGCCGCCGTTCGCGCAGCACGCTCAGCCGATCGTAGATCGCCGCGAGGTTGGCTTTCGCGCGCCCGCGTCCACGGCGGATCTCGGCGCCGGCGAGCAGGTTGTCCTCGATCGTCATCTCCGGGAAGAGCTGCCGGCCCTCGAGCGTCATCGCGATCCCGCGCTCGACCAGCGTGCGCGGGCTGCACCCGTCGCACCGCCGGCCGTCGAACGCAATCGTCCCGGCGCGCGCCGGCACGAGCCCCGCGATCGCCTTCAGCAGCGTGCTCTTCCCGGCGCCGTTCGCGCCGACGATCGCCACGATCTCGCCGCTCTCGACGTCGAGCGAGACGCCTTGGAGCGCCGCAAACTCGCCGTAGCTCACGCGCAGATCGCGCACCTCGAGCCTGCTCACGGCGTCGCGCCGAAGTACGCTTCGATCACGGCGGGATCGGCGGAGACCTCGGCAGGAGTTCCCTGAGCGATCGTCTTGCCGAAGTCGAGCACGACGATGCGGTGCGAGATGCTCATCACTACGCGCATCACGTGTTCGACGGCGCCGATCGCGGCGATCCCTTGCTCGTGGAGCGTGCGCAAGAACGCGCACATGGCGTCGGCCTCGGTCGGCGTCAGACCGGCCATCACCTCGTCGAGCAGCAGCAGCTTCGGGCGGATCGCGAGCGTTCGTGCTACCTCGAGCCGCTTGCGCTGGGTGAGCGTCAGCGACTCGGCCGGCGCGTCGGCGAACCGCTCCAGGCCGACGGCTTCCAGAATCGTCGCTGCCGTCCGGCGGGTCGGCGCGAGACCGCGCTCGTGCAGCAGCGCGCCGACCATCACGTTCTCGAGGACGGTGAGGCGGCTGAAGGGCCGCACGACCTGATACGTTCGGCCGATGCCGGCCGCGGCGATGCGGTGGGACGGCATGCCGACCACGGAACGACCGCGAAAGCGCACGTCGCCTTTGGACGGCCGCATCACGCCGCTGATCACGTTGAAAAGCGTCGTCTTTCCGGCGCCGTTCGGGCCGATGATGCACACGATCTCGCCCTCGTCGACCCGAAAGCTGACGCCGTCGAGGGCGCGAACGCCGCCGAACGAGCGCGCGACGTCGTCGACGTCCAGCAGTGCGCTCACGCGCGGGCCGACCTTCTCGCGAGGGCCGCGGTCAGCGCCGGTACGATGCCGCGCGGCAGCGCGATCAGCAGCGCGACGATCAGGCCGCCGAAGATCATCAGGTGGCCTTGTGGGAAGCGCGCGCCGAGCGACTGAGAGACCTGCGACATGAGCGCGCCGCCGACGAAGGGACCCCAATACGTCCCGACCCCGCCGAGAATCACCATCGCCACCGTCTGCAGCTCGATGTGCGTCGAGAACACCGATGCCGGATCGACGTACGTCAGATACCAGGCGTAGCCGCCGCCGAGCAGCCCCGGGACGATCGCGCTGATCACGAACGCCATCACCTTGAACCGGGTCACGTCGACGCCGAGCGTTCCGGCGGCGCGTTCATCGGCGCGCAGCGCACGCAGCCGCAGCCCGAACGTCGAGCGGTCGACCCACAGCGTCATCCCCATCGCGAGCGCCAGCACGGCGAGCGTCCAATAGTACGCGGGGAGCGTGTTGGACCCCGGCGGCAAGTAGATCCCGGCGCTGCCGCCGGTGAACGGCGCCGCCTCGGCGGCGATCCGCGTCGTCTGTGCCAGTCCCAGCATCCCCAGCGCGAAGAACGGTCCACGCAAGCGCAGCATCAGGTACCCGAGCGGCACCGCGAGCACCGCCGCGATCGCGCCTCCCGCGAACGCGCACAGCAGCCACGGCAAATGCAACTGCGTCACGCCGAGCGCCACCGCGTATGCACCGATCCCGAAAAACGTCACCTGGCCGAACGAGAGATAGCCCCCGTACCCAGCGATGACGTTCCAGCCGTATGCGAGCGCGATGTAGAGCACCGCAATGTAGAAGACGGACTGCACGTACCCGCTGCCCAGCGGCGGCAGGATCGCGCAGAGCGCCAGGATCGCGACGCTGGCCGCGATGCGGCGATCGGTCACGTGGCGCTCTTCCCGAGGATCCCCGACGGACGGAACAGCAGGACCGCGATGAAGATGACGTAGGGAATGAGCTGGCCGATCTGCGCACTCCCCAAGAATCCCCCGAAGGAAACGGCGACGCCCAGGATCGCAGCGCCGATCAGCGTCCCCGCGTAGCTGCCGAGCCCGCCGAGCGCGACGACGCTGAACGCGAGCAGCGTCAGCTGCGAGCCTGAGTCCGGGTTCACCGCATAGATCATGCTGACCAGGCCGCCCGCGGCCGCCGCGACGCCGCTGCCGAGCGCGAAGCTGATCGTCCGCATCCGGCCGATATCGATCCCGCAGGCGCGCGCGCCTTCCACGTTTTGACTGGCCGCGCGCAGCCCGCGGCCGAGCGCCGTGGACCGTAGCAGAACGGCCAGTGCGCCGGCGATCGCCAGTGCGGCGACGAACGCGACGAACCGGGACTGGCCGACCGAGATCGGACCGAGCTGCCAGCTCGACGTGAGATATGCCACCGATCGGAAGTCACCGGTGAACACCGCCAGCGAGAAGCCGACGATGAAGTACGCGACCCCGAACGCGAGCAGCAGCGACGTCGTCTCCGCACCGGCCGGATCGGGCGGCAGGCGGCGAAACACGAGCCGCTCGAGGATTGCGCCCAGCAGGGCGCCGGCGATGAACTCGGCCGGCAGCAGCTCGATCGGCGTTATGCCGAAGCGCTGAAACACAACCGCGGCGCACAGCGCGGCGAGGACGATGATCTCGCCGTGCGCCAGATTGACGATCCGCGTCACGCCGAAGATGACGTTGAGTCCGAGCGCGGCGAGGGCGAACACGCCCCCCAGCAACAGTCCGTCGACCGTCAGCTGGGCGGCGAGTTCCGGATGCATCAGTGCGCCGACCACGCAGGGAACGGCGCGATCGGCTTCCGCTCCGCCATCGCCGGGGGCGCGACGATGTACTGCTTCCCGCCCTGCCACTGCAGCGTGAGCGAGGTGTAGCCGAGCTGCAGTCCAGTCGCAGGGTCGACTTCGTAGCTTCCCATCACCGTTTGCATCTTCGTGTTCGCGAACTGATCGCGCAGTTTTTCCTGGTCGAGCGACTTCACGCGGGCGATCGCCGCACCGAGCACTTCGAGGGCCGAGTAGTTCGCGGCGGCATGGTAGTCCGGCGCGCTGTGGTACGTTGCGGCGAAGTCCCGCGCGAACTCACCGTTGTTCGGCGTCTTCAGGTTCGCGCTCCAGTTCGTCGTGGCGAGCACGCCGTCGGCATCCTTGCCGGCCTCCTTGCCGAAGTTCGGCTCGGACGGTCCGACCGCGAAGTACACGAGCTTCAGCGGCACGTTTGCCGATTTGAGCGCGCGCAGCATACCGATCGCGTCGGGAAAGTAGGAGATCGAGAACAGCGCGTCAGCGTTGGCCTGTTTGATCTTCTGCGTGACGGCTGAGTAGTCGGACGCATTGTGCGGATAGAGCTCGGAGTACACGATGTCCAATCCGGCAGCCTTCGCCAAGTCGGGTAGCGCGCCGGCGATCGAGCGCGGAAAGGCGCTGTCTTCGCCGGTGACCGCGATCCGCTTGTAGCCGTTGGCTTTCGCCAAGGCGATGACACCTTCCACGTAATGCGTCGACTGCGCGATCCCCATGAAGAGGTAGCGCAGGCCACGTTTGAAAGGCGCGGCGGCGGAGACTTCGGGCGAGATCATCGGCATCTTGTGCTTCTCGGCGACGTTCGCCACAGCGGCCGTGATCGCGCTCGAATACGGACCGACGATGACGTCGACGTGGTCTTGATCGATCAGGCGTTCGTAGAGGTTCACCGCCGTCGCCGGATCGCTCGCGTCATCGTACGTTTTCAGCTCGATCTTGCGGCCGAGCAGGCCGCCTTTCGCGTTCTGCTCCTTGATCCACAGCTGGTACCCCTCGAGCGCGTACTTCGCGTCGACGGCGTAGCTGCCGGTCTCCGAGATCGTTGCGCCGATGACGATCGGAGGCTGGTCGGCAGCGGCGATCGGCGCAGGAGCCGCCCATCCGAGCACGGCGACCGCGACGGCGCCGGCGACGGCGCGACTGAGCAATATGAGCCTCATAGACGATCTCCTCGAAGTGACGTTGGAGCGACCTGCGTCCGGTCAGCCGCGTTCGGCCTTCCGCACGTCTGTCAGATGACGAAGCAGGTGGGTACACCCGAGTGCGACGTGCTTCAGGGCCACCTCCCGTGCTTGCACGGGATCGCGAGCCGCGAGCGCGCGCACGAGCTCGCGGTGGTGCTTGATCGCGACGTTCGTCCAGCCGCCGACGATCCGGTGAAAGTCGTGCGGCACGCTGTGCGTCACCCCGCGCAGCAGGCGGGCGAGGCGTGGAGCGCCGGCCCGAAGGTTGATCGTGCGGTGGAACGCCCAATTCGCGGCGTCCACCTCTGCGGCGGAACCCGACCGAGACGCGACGACGACGGCACGGGCGAGCGCCTTAACGTGCTCGACGAAGGCGTCGTCTGCCTGCGCTGCGGCGCGAGCGCTCAGCTCGCCCGAGAGAAATCCCACGACGAGGTAGGCATCGCGAATGTCGGCATCGGTCGGCGGGATGACGCGGTAGCCGCGCGCTTTCGCGACATCGACGAGGCCCTGCGTTTCGAGTTCCGCCAGCGCCGAGCGCACGGGCGTGATGCTCGTCCCGAGTTCGCTCGCGAGGTCGGCGAGCCGCAGCCATGTGCCGCTGGGGACGGCTCCCCCGATGATCCGATCGCGCAGTTGTGCGAGGACGCGCCTGGACAGCGACGACGAGTCCACCGGCAGCACGCCCAACCGAGTTTTCATGCGCGGCGTTCGCCATGACGCCGGAATGCCGACACGACGTCGGCGAGCAGCGCGCCCGTCGGGAAGACCTCGACCGCGCCCGCCTCGCGCAGCACCGCGACGTCGGCGGGCGGGATCGCGCCCCCGACGAGCACCGCGATGTCGTCCGACCCCCGTTCACGAAGCTGCGTGACGATCTTGCGCGTGAGCCCCACGTGCGCGCCCGAGAGAATGCTGAGGCCGATCGCGTCGGCGTCCTCTTGGATCGCGGCGCTCACGATCTGCTCGGGCGTCTGACGCAGCCCGGTGTAGATCACTTCCATCCCCGCCTCCATCAGCGCGCGGGCGATGATCTTCGCGCCCCGGTCGTGCCCGTCCAGGCCGGGTTTCGCGACGATGACGCGCATCAGACGACGATCGGTTCGCGGAACTCTCCGAAGACCGACCGCATGATCCCGCACATCTCACCGATCGTGCAGTACGCCTCCGCGGCCTCGATGAGGACCGGCATGCAATTGCACTCGGAATTTAGCACCTCGCGCAGCCGCTCGAGCGCGCGCTCGGCGGCCACAGGATCGCGCGCGGCTCGCACCGCTCGCAAGCGCTCCAGTTGCGTGCGCTGCAGTCCCTCGTCGAGCGAAAACAGCGTGAGCTCTCGCTGCTGCTGCGTCTGAAAGCGATTCACGCCGACGACGACGTCGTCGCCTCGCTCGAGGCGATGCTGCTTCCGGTACGCTTCGTCGGCGATCATCTGCTGCACGATTCCGTCCTCGATGCAGCGGACCATGCCACCTTGCGCGTCGATCTCGTCGAGCAGCCGGAGCACTTCGCGTTCGGTGGCGTCGGTGAGCGCTTCGACATAGTACGAGCCGCCGAGCGGATCGGCGACGTCCGGGACGCCCGTCTCGTACGCGAGGATCTGTTGGGTGCGCAGCGCCAGCTCCGCGCTCTCCTCGGTCGGGATCGCGAACGGTTCGTCCCATGCGGCGGTGAAGATCGACGTCGCGCCGCCGAGCACCGACGACATCGCTTGGTACGCGACGCGGATCGCATTGTTCATCGGCTGCGCAGCCTGGAGCGTGCTGCCGCCGCAGACGAGGCCGAACCGAAAATGCAGCGAGCGCTCCTGCACGGCGCCGAAACGCTCCCGCATCGTGCGCGCCCAAATCCGGCGGGCAGCCCGGTATTTCGCGATCTCCTCGAAAAAGTCGCTGTGAGTATAGAAGAAAAAACTGATGTTCTTCGCGAAGGAATCGACGTCGAGGCCGCGTTCCACGCAGCGCTGCGCGTACGCGATGCCGTCGGCGAGCGTGAACGCCAGCTCCTGAACCGCCGTCGCCCCGGCGTCGCGAAAGTGCGCGCCGGCGACGCTGATCGCGTTGAAGCGAGGCACCTCCGTCGAGCAGTACTCGATCGTGTCGACGATCAGCCGCAGCGACGGCTCCACGGGATAGATCCACGTCCCGCGCGAGACGTATTCCTTGAGGATGTCGTTCTGAATCGTCCCCGAGATGCGAGCGAGGCTGCTGCCTTGCTTCTTCGCGAGCGCGACGTACATCGCGAGGAGCACGCTCGCGGTCGCGTTGATCGTGAACGACGTCGTGATGCCGTCCAATCGAATTCCGTCGAACAGCGTCTCGATGTCGGCCAAGCTGTCGATGGCGACGCCGACGCGGCCGACCTCTTCTTCGGCCCGCGGATCGTCCGAATCGTAGCCGAGCTGGGTCGGAAGGTCGAGCGCGACGCTCAGTCCCGTCTGACCGCGGTCGAGCAGATACCGATATCGCTGGTTCGACTCGGCGGCGGTGCCGAAGCCCGAATACTGGCGCATCGTCCAGAGCTTGCGACGGTAACCGTCGGGCGCGACGCCGCGCGTGAAGGGGTACGCTCCGGGCGCAGCATCAGCGCCGGCGTCGTCGGGGTGCCAATCGGACGCGAGGTACGATGCCTTACGCGGGATTCCGGACGGGGTCGCCCGCTCGTTCGGGTCGATGGCCACCAGGGATGCTCCTTGCGCCGGCTGGAGGGACCGGCCGAGGTAAAAGCAACATACAAAAAATTTCTACCGGAGGCAAGAGCTGTGACGCATGAAGTTCCGCCGGTGATCGTGACCGGCCAGCCGGGGATCCGCATCGCGACCCTGAACCGCCCCGCGGTCCACAATGCCCTGAGCCTCGCGACCATCGACGAGATCGGCCGAATCCTCGCCGAGGCGGAAGCGGATGCTTGCTCGTGCTTGATCGTCACGGGCGCCGGTGAGCGTACCTTTTGCTCGGGCGGGGACCTCGACGAGTTCGGTGAGATCAGGACGCGGGAAGCGGCGATCGCGATGTCGCTGCGCATGCAGCGGGTCAGCCGCGCGGCGCGACGCTCACCCGTTATCGTGATCGCGGCGATGAACGGCGATGCGTACGGCGGCGGACTCGAGTTCGCGCTCGCCGCCGACATTCGGGTCGCGGTACGCGGCGCCCGGTTCGGCTTCTTTCAGGTGAAGCTGGGGATCACGCCTGCCTGGCGCGGCGCAACTCGGCTACGCGAGGTCATGCCACGCTCGCGCGCATTGATGTTGCTCGCGACGGGGGAGCGCTTCGGCGCGGAAGACGCGCTGCGCTGGGGATTGGTCGACCGGCTGGCGGACGACGGACGCGCCCTGGACACGGCGATCGAGCTCGCCGCAACGATCGCCGACAACTCCGCGCTCGCCGTACGAACCATCAAGCGCATGGTCGACGCACCGCGCCGCGACGACGATGAATGTCTCGAGAACGAGGCCTCGCTGTTCGCGGAGGCGTGGATGTCGGAGGAGCACTGGAAAGCCGTGGCCGCGCGGCGTCCCAAAAAGTAACATGCGCGTCGTCGGGGGTAATGGCGACGCTTTATTTCGCCGCCTGCGGCCGCGTGAACTGGTGCAGCGGCATCTGCGCTTGCGCGATCGCTATTCGCACCGCCTTACCCGGGACGCGGAAGCGCCAGCGCGGCGGCATCGGCGAGTCGAGCCGTTCGGCGAAGAGCCACAGCGCCACAGCGGCCATCGCAGCGACGTGCCCGCCCGAAACCAGCATGGGCAGCAGCATCAGAACCCAACACGAGCCGACGCACCAGATCCCGTGCGTCAACCCGAACCGAAGCGCGCCGATATCCGCCGCGGGACCGAAGGCTGCTAGTGCGGGCTGGGCATGGCAACGATTGAGACACCGCTGTTTGACGGGTGAAAGCTGCCAGACAAGCGCGATCATCGCCGCCAGCGCCAGCGCCACCGGCACCGACGATCCAGGAACGACCAGCCGAACCGCCAGCGCGAATGCTAGCAGCATGACGCCGGCCGCCATCCAGATCGCGCCATACATTGCTACGAAGAGCACGATGGCGCGGATACGCCGCTGGGCGAAGCTGCGATCACGGATATGGCGCACAGGCGCGATCAGCAGCGGCACCATCATGGCTGCCAGCATCAGTGCCCAGCCCGCCGCTAGTGATGCGGGCGGGTTGAGCGCCAACAGCAGGTCGAGCGATGCAGGCGGCATTGCCCCCGGCGCAGCTGAGCAGTAGACAGGCATTGTCATGCCGCCCGGCTCGACCACGAGCAGTGTCCACGCGGCCGCGCTGATCAACAGCAGGGGCGCACGGACCTGCAAGCGCTCACGGACGGCGGGTGTCATCGGGGAACCTGTTCAGCGACCTTGGCGGAAGATGCTGACACGCCCGATGGTGATTTGCGCATTTTCGGGAACGGGCCTCACCGGCACGATTCGAACGTCGAGCGCGCCGACGTCGAACGCGTTGCCGAGGTGCAGCGCGTCGACGATCTTGGTGATTTCCAACACGAAGGTCAGGCCTTTCCCCGCATGTTCGTCATCGGTCAGACTCGCCTTGCGCACGCCGAACAGCGCAACGCTGCCCGCCCGTAGTTCGGGATGATCGGCGGGGTTCGCGCCCTGGGGCAGGCCGACGTACACCTGAAACGCTGTGGAGTCGGCGAGCCCGCGGACATTTTCCAGGTTGAGGAAAACGCGGTCGGGCTCGGTCGCCTCTGCGGCCGCGGCAAAGCTCGCAGTGACCTTGCGGCGCACGCCTGTGTCGAGCTGAACGGAGGTGCCGGCTTCGCCGCCGCTGATTCGGAGAGACCCTTGATTTGCACCCATGAGTTCGACGTTTTTCCCGCTCGGCACGGCACCAGCTCCTTGTATCGCCTTTACCACTTCGGGGCTCGCTCCGAACTGCAGCAATCTTTGACCCGGCTGCGCGGGCGCAGCAGGCGATAGATCGTCATAGGTATAGTCGAGCTTCCCGAGATCAGCCATATCACCGGGTATATAGTCCCACGGATTGCCGTTCGGCATCGGCATCGAAAAGACGCGCTCGCCGATGTTACCGGGACCGTTGATCCAGTTGGGATCAGTCGGGTCGACATTGGCCGGAGGGTTCTGCTGCCATACCTCCCACAGCCGGTCGATATTGGCATGATGCAACCAGAAGATCGGATCGAGCCCGGCCGTGTCTGGATCGGACATCAGGCCCGGAAGCTGTGGATTGTCCGGATCGCCTCCCCCGACCAGACCGTGCACGTTGTCATGCGGCTGCGACTCGATACCGCCGTGGACGGGTCCTCCATGCTCGAATCCCGTGTCGACGCCGCCGAAGCCGGGGCTGCCACCGCTCGCGACCCCGGTGAAATCAGGATCGGTCATCGCATCGAGGTTGATCTGGTCGACGGGCACATACACGTTGCCGTCGCTCTGCGGTCCATACCGTTGCTGGACGAAGAGCGGATTGTCACCCTGTCCGTCGGGCCAGTTCGGTGAGGCGAAGGCCGGCGGCAACGGATATTGGTTGGGCTTGAAATAATTCCAGTACGGCAACGCCCAGTCCGCCGGTCCACCCAGCTTGGTCACGATCGCGCGGATGTTCGCCTCGAAGGCGAGGACATAACCGCGATGCCACGGCAAGAAATACCAGCTGCCGTGCTGACACTGCTTCCAAAAACGCTGAACGTCGGCGTTACTCGGCATCGGGTCGGACAAACTCAAATAGCCGAGTTGCTGCCAGAGGCCCGGATCGATGCCGTGGATCGCGCCGTAGAAGCGCCAGCTTGTCGGTTCGGCAAGTTTCCGCGCCTTCATCGCTGCCACGCCGCGCGCGTACCATAAGATCGGGTCTGCCCAGTCGCCGCCGAGTTCCCAGACGTTCCCGCGCGTATATTGCATGTTCGCCTCCCTACCCCCAGGCCGTGCGAGCGTCAGCGACTTATCGAGCGAGGCGCTCGTTCCCTCCCTTGTAAGCGGCGCGAGTTTCTACTTGGGATCCGAACTTCAAGCCGCACCCCGATCGGCGTTGAGTCTTGTTGTCTGCAGCAGATCGGACCTGGCGATTCGGTCGCTACGCCTCGATGAGAACCTTCAGCGCTCCGCTCTTCGCCGCATCTGCGAACGCGTCGTACGCATCGATGATGTTCAAGAGCTTGAAGTGGTGCGTGATGAGGCGTTTGGGATCGATTTTGTGCGCGCGCACGAGCTTGAGGAGCATGGGCGTACTGACGGTGTCGACCAGCCGCGTCGTGATGCTGATGTTTCGGTCCCAGAGCTGCTCGAGATGGAGCGAAACCGGCTTCCCGTGCACGCCGATGTTGGCGATGTGCCCGCCGGGCCCGACGAGTTGTCCGCAAAGCTCGAACGTGGCCGGAATGCCGACCGCCTCGATGGCGGTGTCGACGCCGTCTTTGCCGGTGATCTTCAGTACCGCCTCGACGGCGTTGCCGTCACGGCTGTTGATGACGTGCGTTGCGCCGAAGCTCGTCGCAACCGCGAGGCGCTTGTCGTCCAGATCGATCATGATGATCTCGGCGGGCGAGTAGAACTGGGCGGTGAGCAACGCAGCGAGCCCGACCGGCCCCGATCCGACGATCGCTACCGTGCTCCCCGGCGTGACCTGACCGTTGAGGACGCCGCACTCGAAACCGGTCGGCAAAATATCGCTGCACATGACCAGCGGCTCTTCGTCCTCGCCATCGAGAATCGGATAGAGACTCGTATCCGCGTACGGGATGCGGACGAACTCGGCTTGGGTGCCGTCGATCGTGTTGCCGAGGATCCACCCGCCGTTCACGCAGTGCGAGAACATGAGCTTGCGACAGTAGACGCACGTGCCATCCGCCGTCACGCAGGATATCACGACGCGATCTCCGCGCTCGAAAGCGGTCACGCCTGACCCGACTTCGTCGATGACGCCGACGCCCTCGTGTCCGAGAATCCGCCCGGGTTCAACACCCGGCATGTCGCCCTTGAGGATGTGCAAATCCGTGCCGCAGATCGTCGTCTTCGTGATCTTGACGATCGCGTCGGTGGGTGCCGAGATCCTCGGCTTCGGCCGGTCCTCGTAGCCCTTCTTCCCGTCGCCGAGATAGACGAGCGCCTTCATCGTGACCGCAGCCCCGCCCGTCGTGGGCGGAACTGCGAGAGTCTGTGGAATCGTAGCGTTCGTGGTCATGACACTGCTTTCAGCAAATTGACGACTGGTACAATCAAGTATGTTCCCAGCAGATGCGCCCAGAATCAGATACAGAATAGACTTTACCGAGCGCAGCGCGCTTCCGACCGCCCGATAGCGGCGTTGTCACCACCTTCGGTCAGATTCCGACCACGTAGAAGGCCCGTGCCCCTTCCGCGTGAATCTGTTGAGGTTACTCAGGAATACCGCAGTACCGGCGGCACGCGAACTGCGCTAGCGCAGCTTCGGTTGGAGGGAACAGCGATGTTGAAGGCCGGCGATAGGGTCTACATTGACGGAACCAAGGAAGAAGGGACCGTTAAAGATGTTCAGCCTCACGAAGTCCTCGTGCGAGTCGAGGTCTCCGGAGGGCATGAAGACCGAAAATATGCTCATGAAGATCTGCGGCTCGACCCTACGATGAAAGAAGCGTCGAACTTTATCGATCACTGACAGTTCATCACTCCGCACCGGAGCGCATTCCTTGATGTCTGCGGCAGATCGGACGTGGCGATTCGATCCCGGCATGCGGATCATGCTCGGGTTCGCGGCCGTATTCATGTTCGCCGTCGCCGCCTTACTCTTCAGCCTACCGCTTCTGGTTGGTGGAAGCGATCCAAGCAGTAACGCCATCATCGATATCACCGGCGTCATCATGGCCGGATTCGGTCTCTTCATGACGTTTGGGCTGATCGGGGTCGTCCGGACCCAAATCAGCATCAAAGGAACGAGCCTCGATGCAACGGTGCCTCAACGCCACAGCTGGCTGCTCGTACCGCAGTTCCGCGTGATCGCGCTTCCGCTCGGGCAGATCCGGTCCGTCGAGAGACGGCAGGAGGCGTTCCGTTCGTTCGGCCTGATCAACCTTCGAGACTCGTTGTCCGTCGTGACCAGTGGTGGTGAACGGATCGGGCTCTTCAGCAACACAATGGGTCCGGCGGCCCAACTCCCTCTCGACGACATCGCCGCGGCAATCGCGTCCGGCGCGGGAATCGCGGTGACCGACGCCGGTACGGTTTGGACAAAGGCGCCCGGGCTTTATGGTGAGGCCTCCTCATCTTGGAGCGAGCAGCCACTCGACGCAACCAGCGCGATGAAGGTCAGGCGAGCGGCGGTCCGAACAGCTCAAATCGCGGGGGCGCTGATTCTGCTCGTTATCGCGCTACGCGCGTGCGGCTGACGCCGCTCTTGCAGCGCTTGCACGCGGAGGGCCGGCCGCGGAAACCGCTAACGACGTAGCCATGCTTCGCAGTGCCGGCGTCGTCGCGATGTGCTCCGTCGCGATTCTCGCGGCCGCTGTCGCGGTGATCGGCTTTCGTTCGCACGGCTCCGAGATCCCGGCTTACACGCTCGAAGGCACCGTTCCGGCACTGGCGCTGAGATTCGCCGTAACCCCGTTGAGCGCGCCGTTCTGCGCGCTTCTGGCGATTCTCACCACGGCGGTGGCCCTGTGGTGCATGCGCCGGGGCTCGCCGGGCGAGCCACTGCTGATCGCTTTATTCACGGCCGCGATGCTCTTGGTTCTTGTAGCCCGGAGCGCCGCACTCTTCTTCTTCGCGTGGGAAACGATGTCGCTGGTCTCCGCCTTCTTGGTCGCCGCGCACCACGAACGCCGCGGCGTCCGCCGCGCCACCTTCACGTACCTGGTCGTCGCGCAGACCGGTGCGCTCTGCGTGCTCGTCGCCCTCACGCTTCTCGCGCTGGCGGCCGGGGATACGTCATTTGCCGGAATCGCGGCGCACGCGACCCGACTTTCGCCCGGATTGCGCGACACGGTCTTCGTTTTCGCGTTGCTCGGTTTCGGCTCCAAAGCGGGGTTGATGCCGTTGCACTTCTGGTTGCCGCGTGCTCATCCGGTTGCGCCGGCGAGTGCCTCCGCCATGCTCTCGGGCGCGATGCTCAAGGTCGCCCTGTACGGCTTACTCGTGGTCACGCTGGAGCTCGCCGCCCCGGGGCCGTCCTGGTGGGGCCTTGCGCTCGTTGCGATCGGCACCATCAGCGCTGTCGGCGGCGTCCTGTACGCGCTCGTCGATCACGACCTCAAACGGCTGCTCGCATACCACTCGGTAGAGAACGTGGGCATTATCGTGATCGGCATCGGCGTCGCTCTCCTGGCTCGGTCCGCCGGAAGCTCCGCTCTCGCGGGATTGGCGCTCGTCGCGGCGCTGTTCCACACGATCAACCATGGGTTGTTCAAGGCGCTGCTGTTCTTGGGTGCCGGTACCGTCAACGATGTGGAAGGCACGGTCGATCTCGAGCGTCTGGGTGGTCTGTGGGGCGAGCTCGTTTGGACCGCGCCGTTCTTTCTCATCGGCTGCGTCGCAATCACCGGTCTGCCGCCGTTCAACGGATTCGCCTCAGAGTGGCTCACCTTTCAGAGCCTCGTCGGCGGCGTCTCCGGCGGCGGCCCGACGGTGACGTTCGTGTTCGTTGCAGCGATCGCGGGGCTCGCGCTGACCGGAGGGCTCGCCGCCGCCTGTTTCGTCAAGGTCTTCGGAGTCGTTTTCCTCGGCGAGTCGCGACGTCTCAACGCGCGTCCCGCGGTTCGCGAGCGGTTCGACGCGTCGACGATGGCAGTCGCGTTTCTCGCCGGGCTCTGCATCGTGCTCGGCGTCGTCCCGACGCTTGCGGTCGTTCCATTGGCCGGCGTCGTCGGAAAAACACTCGGCCTGGTCGTGATTACTCCGCAGGCGTTGCCCGTGCTGCCGGCAACACTGGTGCTGCTGCCACTCGCCGGTGCTCTCCTCTGCGTCGCCATGGCGGCCCGGCGACGCATACGCTTCGTGCCGACCTGGACCTGCGGATCGCCGGTCACCGTGGCGGCGCAATATACGGCCACTGCGTTCTCCAAGCCGCTCCGCACGATTTTCGCCTTCGTCCTGCTTCCCGAGCGCCAGCGGCGCTACCAGATGGGGTCGTCCCGATGGCTCCCGGAGCGGATCTCGTATCGGACCGAAAGCCGCTATGTCGTCGACGAAGGAGCGCGACACTTTGCGGCGGTGGTCCTGCGGTTCGCGCGCCGGTTCCGCCTGGTCCAGAGCGGGAGTCTGCGAATGTACCTCGCGTATGCTCTAGCCGCGTTGATCGTCACGGTCGCGCTCGCTCGATGATGCAGCTTCTCGCTCAGGTCGTATCGATCGCCGTGCTCGCCCCCTTGGTACAGGGAGTGATGAAACGGCTGCGCGCGAACTTGCAAGGCCGTCCCGGGCCGTCTCCGCTGCAACCGTATCGCGATCTGGCGAAGCTCTTGAACAAAGAGGCGCTGCTCCCGTACGGCGTCTCACCGATACCGCTGATCGCTCCGGGGATCGTGCTCGGCGTCGCCGTTACCTTCGCTTCCGTGCTGCCGATCGTCGCGCCGAATGCCATGGGGAGCATCGTCGACATCATCGCGTTGGCCTTCCTCTTGGGGCTGGGGCGGTTCGCTCTCGCACTAGCTGCACTCGACACGCGAAGTTCCTTCGCCGGGATGGCAGCCAGCCGCGAGATGGCGTTCGGCAGCCTCGTCGAGCCTGCGCTGCTCCTCGCGCTCCTCGGAGGAGCCGTCTTAGGCCGGGGAACGCACCTATCGTTCTTGCTGGATGCGCCGTTCGGACTCGCCGGAATGCTTGCGTTTGCGGCTTTCTTCTTGGTGCTCCTTGCGGAGACCGCGCGCGTTCCCATCGACAACCAAGAAACGCACTATGAGCTCACGATGATTCATGAGGGGCTGGTTCTGGAATACTCCGGATGGCAACTCGCCATGCTCCAGTACGCCGGTTACATCCGTCAGCTTTGCTTCCTCGTGCTGGCGGCGATGCTGCTTCCGGGCGGTGCCGAGGGCTGGCGCCATCTGCCGTGGATCCTCGGCCTCATCGGCGCGGTCACCGTCGTCGAAACGCTGTTCGCGAAGTTGCGGCTCTTCGAGGTTCCGCAACTCTTCGGCACGGCGTTTATCTTCGCTGTGGCGAGCATCGGTCTGCGCGTGCTGGGAGGGCTCGCGTGACGATGGCAGTTGTCGTCCTCGTCGCCGGTACCGTCTTGCTCGTGAACGGTCGCACGTTCCAGGTCTTGATCGCCTACGTCGTTCTTTCCGTGATGGTTGGTGCGCTGGGAATCACCGCCGCTCTCGCTTCGCCCGCAACCTTTGCGCTGTTCGCCGTTGCGACGGTGCTCAAAGTCGTTCTAGCGCCCCTCGGAATCGTGCTGTTCGTGCGCGCGAATCCGGCTGCGGCAGATCTGCGGCCTTCGATTTCCGCTCCCGGCCGTCTTCTGATCGTGATCGCGTTCGCGGTGCTCGCCAAGATCGTGACGCGTCTCCCGGCGGTGGCGACGGTCCCGATGGCCGACCTCGTCGCTTTCGTCGTCTTGTGCGGAGTCGGCATGCTCATCATCCATAGGAACCTGCTCGCGCACATGGTCGGCTTACTCGTGCTCAGCATCGGGATCGGACTTGCCGCATCGATGTTGGCACCGGGTCTGCCGGAACCGATCGAGCTTGGTACGGCGTTCGATGCTCTCGTTGCGACGGTCATCGGCCTAGCCCTCGTGCGCGCAATCGTCGTGCACGATCCTCTGCTTGATGTCGAATCCCTGCGGAGACTGCGCGGATGATGGCGTGGGTGATCGCCGCACCGCTCTTGTCGGCGATTCTGACGATCGCGTTTCGGAATCGCGAGGCGCGGCGGTTTGCGCGTGTCGTCCTTGCAGCGGTCGCAGCTGCGCTACCGCTTTCGCTCGCTGGAACGATCGACGGTCTTTCGGGCACGTTTACCGCAATCGTTTCCGTGCTCGGTTTCCTGGCCACGGCGTTCTCGACCGGAACGTTCGCGCCCGACTGGGGGGTCGGGCGTGCGATCTGGTCTCGCAAGTCGGTGTATTTCGTTCTCCTCGGCGCTTTCTGGAGTGCGATGCTGCTTGTCGTACTTGCGGATAACTTTGCGGCGCTGTGGCTGGGGATCTCGGCCACCACGCTCGCGACGGCCTTCCTCGTCGGCTTCAGCGGCGAGGCGACCGCGCTGGAAGCTGCTTGGAAGTATCTCGTGCTCTGTAGCGTCGGGATCGGCTTCGCGCTGCTCGGGATCGTCGCATTGGCGCACGTCGCGATCGCGGCCGGGATCGATCCGCGGCTGACGCTATCGTGGACCGCGATCGCCGGCCATACCACGCCGGCCGCTCCATCACTGGCGCAGTTGGCAACGGTCCTGATGCTCGTCGGGTTCGCCACCAAAGCGGGGCTTTTCCCCATGCACGCATGGCTACCCGACGCGCATTCGAAGGCCCCGGCGCCGATCAGCGCGCTTCTCTCTGGAGTCCTCGTCTCGTGCGCGCTCTACGCCATCATGCGCACGCTCGAGGTTGGGGCGGCGCTGGGCGTCTCCCCGCTGCTTCACCAGATCCTGGTGTGGCTGGGCGCTGCATCGGTGATCGTTGCCGGTGCTCTCATGTTGGTGCAACGAGACTTGAAGCGAATGCTCGCGTACTCGACCGTCGAGCACGCGGGTATCGTGGCGCTGGCGCTGGGCTTCGGCGGCTCGCTCGGGTTTCTCGCGGCTCTGCTGCACGTCGTCGGGCATGCTTTTGCGAAGTCCGCCGCATTCTTCGCTGCCGGAATGGTGCAGCGCGACTTCAGCACGACGACACTGGGGAAATTGCGCGGCCTGTGGCAGCGCGGCGGCTCGGGCCGGCTGTTGCTCGCGGCGCTCGTCGCGCTTTCCGGGATGCCACCGTTCGGACTGTTCGTGAGCGAGCTGCTCTTGGTTTTCGCCGGGATCGCGGCGCATCAATGGGTTCCCTTGGGGCTGGGCCTCACCGGCATAGCCCTGGCCTTTGCCGCGATAGCGCGTAGCGCGATCGAGATCGAATCCGGTACTCCGAAGGCGCAGGGGGTCGAGAGCTCGCCCGCTCACGAGATACCGCGGACGGCCGAGCAACGGATCGCGGCGCTCCTCGCGTCGGTCGCTAGCGGCGCGATCGCCGTCGCGGTCATCGGAGCTCTGAGCATCGCCGTCGTCCCGTGGACCTCGCTCGGAGCATCGCTGGCGAGCATTGCCGCAACACTCGAGTCCGCGCCATGAGCGGACCGTCGCACGAGCTCGACGTGAGCGCATTCGAGCGCGGCGTGAGCGCCGAATGTGAAAGCGGCGTTCCGCTGGGCGCGTACGCGTCTTCAGATGCGGTGCACTATCTTTTCCTCGGGGCGCGGGGAGCCTTTGCGCTCGAGCGCCCGCATGCTGACGGTCGAGCGGCGACGGCATTCTCGGCGACGTTTCCGCTTTTTTCGTGGGACGAGCGCGAAATGCGCGACGAGTGGAACGTGCGCTTCGCCGATCTGCCCGATCCACGCCCGTTGCGGGGACAGGACGGCCGCATGCCGGACGCTCTGCTGGCGACGGGTGGCGGGCTCATGCACATGGTCGTCGGCCCAGTACACGCAGGGATCATTGAACCCGGACGATTCACCTTCAGCTCCGGCGGCGAAACGGTCGTCCATCTCGATGCCCAGCTTTCATATTCGCATCGCGGCGTCGAGCGGCACCTCTGCGGGACCGATGCTCTCGAGGCGGCGGCCGGTGTGGCCCGTATCTGCGGCAGCTGTAGCGCATCGCGATCGCTGGCCTATGCGCAGGCGCTCGAGCAGCTCGCCGGCATTGAGCTCGATCCCGGTGTCGAGCTCGCCCGGCTCGTCGTAGTGGAGCTCGAACGCGTCTACAATCACCTTGCGGACTTGGCCGCCAGCGCCGCCGGAGCCGGCTGGGGACCAGGGTTCGCCAGGGGGATGGCGCTCAAGGAACGAGCCATGCGCGCGTGCCGGCTCGGAGGCGGGCATCGGCTGCTTTTCGACGCGATCGTTCCTGGTGGCGTCGGGCCGAGTACGCTGCGCGAGCCGTCGGAACTCCGCGCGACTCTTCGTGTGCTGGCGAGTTCCGCCGAACATTATTTCGCGGCGCTCTTTGGCAACCCGTCCGTCGTTGCCCGCTGGGAACGCGCCGGTGTCGTTTCCCGCAAGATGGCGCGCGCCTTCGGCGCGGTCGGTCCGGCAAGTCGCGCGTCAGGTGGGAAGATCGACGTTCGCGCGTTTGCTCCCTACGGAGCCTATCGACGAATCCGCGTCGACGCCGCCACCGCCGCGAGTGGAGATGCGTTCGCGCGCTGCTGCGTCAAGCGCGACGAGCTGCGAGGCTCGTTTCGCGCCATCGACGAGGCGCTCGCGCAGCTTGGCGACGCGCGGCCAAGCGCGCCCAAGATGCCGCGCCTCGGGCCCGGTGCTGCGATCGGCGTCGTCGAAGGACCGCGCGGCGCAGAGACCGTCGCCGTCCATGTCGACGATCGAGGCCGCCTCAGCCGGCTGCACGTCATCTCCGCCTCGTATCGCAACTGGCCGATCGTCGCCGCGGCAATGGACGGCAACATCGTTCCTGATTTTCCATTGGTCAACAAGAGCTTCAATCTCTGCTATGCGTGTGCCGACCGATGACGCAGTCGAGTTTCCGCGGATCGCTCGGTATTCGACACCTGGTGTGCGGAAGTTGCAATGGCTGCGAGCACGAGATGAACGCCCTGAACAACGCCTACTACGATATCACGCGGGACGGCTGGGACATCGTCGCCTCACCGCGGCATGCCGACGTCATCACCGTCACGGGTCCGATGACGGTGGCGATGCGTGCCGCAGCCGAACAGACCGTCGACGCCGTCCCCCTTCCCCGGGTGGTCGTGGCAATCGGCGACTGCGCCGCAGGCGTCGGCCCTTGGGCAGGTGCGCCCGAAGCGGGCGAGGGAGCCGGAGTCGAGTTGGAGGCGGCGATCTTCGTCCATGGTTGTCCCCCGACGCCGGATGCAATCCGCTCAGGGCTCGAGGAAGCCGGCACCATTCTTTCGCGTGGGGATGTCGCCCGCGCCGTGAAAGACCAGAAGCGCGAACGCTGATACTGCTCCTGCGCATTCAAGGATGGTCGAGTCGGGCCTCGAAGCGGGCGTGATCGATCAAATAGACGTGGCGTCCCGCACGGACGAGTACCTCTGGCTTTCTCAAGGGAAGACCAAGCTGACGCTAACGGCTCGTCTTCTCGTTCGCATTCTTCCCTTCGTCGAACGGCTCAATCGCACGTGTTCGAAAGTCTCCAACGACGCGGTGCTCGACACGGCGGCTTTTGCGTGGGTGCCGAGGCTCGAGCGCGACTGGCGCACGATTCGGGCCGAGCTCGATCGTGTCCTGACGCGCAAGGACGAGCTGCCGTGCTTTCAGGATATCTTGCCGGACATCGGCTTGGTGACGGGCGACCGTGGTTGGAAGTCGTTCCTTCTGATCGGAGTCGGCATCAGGGCAAAGCGCAACATCGAGCAGTGTCCGCAAACTTGGCGCATCCTCCGAGAAATTCCGGGCCTCTCGACGGCGATGTTTTCGATCTTCGAACCCGGGAAGCACCTGGAACCGCATCGCGGCCCCTATAACGGGCTGTTACGGCTCCATCTCGGCCTCATCGTCCCGGACACCAGCGATAACGTGGCGATCCGCGTCGGATCGCGAGTCTGCCACTGGGATGAAGGCAAGGCGCTCATCTTCGACGACTCGTACGAGCACGAAGCCTGGAACCGGAGCGGCCTGCTGCGCGTCGTCTTGTTCGCCGACTTCGTGCGGCCACTGAGGTTTCCGGCGAACGTCGTGAACTGGGTCCTTCTACAAGTCGCCGCGCGATCGCCTTTCATTCGTGACGCCAAGGACAATCAACGAAACTGGGAACGCGACTTCTACCGGTAGGGAGCGCTGCGCTTCACGTGCTCTTCTGAAGCACGAAGTTCAAGTAGGGGCGTTTCCCCGACGCAAACGATTCGTACAGCTCTGAATCCCGGACACCGGCGAATTCCCGTCCGAACGTCCGCAAGGGCGCTGGGCAGAGGCGGCGCACCGCGTCTTCTCTCCGAGCGCTGTCGGTCTCGAGCGCACGCAACACGTTCGAAGTGATGTCCTCCTCGAGGACGCACTCGAAGCGCGACCGACGAAGCGGCTCTCGCAGCAGCGACATTTCGTTCTTGCGGGGAAAACAGGCCATCAGGAAGGTGCCGCCCGGCTCGAGCACGCGATGGACTTCGGCCAAGAACGTGTCCAAGTCACGATAGTGGTGGCACGACTCGACGTTGACGGCCACGTCGAAGACGCCGTCGGCGAAAGGCAACGCGTGGGCGTCGCCGGCGATGAACTCCAGGTTCTTTTGATTCCGGTAGAATCTCCGGTCGAAGGCGATGGCGGTCCTGTTGATGTCGAGGCCGACGTAGCGTAGCGGCTGCAGGGTTTGAGCCACGTACGACGCCCCGCCGCCTCGGCCGCAGCCGATCTCGAGCACGTTTTTCCCTCGAACGGCTGCCCTCGACACGACGTGGTGGTAGAGCTGAACAGCATACCGATGGACCTCGAGTTCCGGAGCGAGCTCGATCTTGGCACCGTCGAGGTCGGCAAACCCGTAGTTGAGAAACGTCTCTTCGCCGTTCTTATCGAGCTTGCTGACGAGCGAATACCACGAATTCACGAACAAGAAGTCCGCGATCGCGGAATAAAAGAACGTTGCTCCGGCCTTCTCGAAGGTGCTGCGTCTCATCTCTTCACAGTAGCACACGGAGGGCCGGCCTGGCGAACCGCTAACGGGTACGGATTCGAGGTCGCGGCGACGGACTGTCGATGACCGATGGGGAAGTCCGGCGCACCTCGTAAGGAGGCGTTGCTCATGGACAAGATTCTCGCTTCGTTCCTCGTGTCGGCGTTTCTGATGACCGGCGTTGCGCAGGCCGCCTCCCCCGCGTGGCGCCCGGCAGTACCGGTCCATCTCACGTTCATCGAGCATTTCCCCGCCGGTCTCGCGCCGGAGGTCGACCTTCGCCCCAAGATCAGGCAGTACCGATTGCATGTGCGCGATCAGGGCAACCGCGGCACGTGCACCGTCTTTGCCACGACCTTTCTGATCGAGTACCAGAAGGCCGGGATGCTACCCGCGCGCGGGGGGCCCAATCTGTCGGAAGAGTATCTCAACTGGGCCGGCAACCAGGCAACGGGCGAAGACGCCGACGGCGGATTCTTCACCAAGTTCATGAGCGGGTACAGCGCGCATGGCATCGCCAACGTACGACAGATGCCCTATCGTGCGGCGTACGATCCCCAGCATCCCGCTACACCGAACAATGCCGCCATTGCCGCGGCTCAGGCGATGTTCCCGGTGAAGTATGCGTTCACGGTCGTCAAGGTCTGGGACAATACGACGGGATGACGGCCGCGGAGCTGCAAAACACGCTCGCGATCTTGCGTTCCGGCCGTCCGGTGGCGACGGGAATCTGGTGGCTCAACAACTTCGCCACGGTAACGGTCGGCGGCGTCCCACTGCTCAAGGACTATCCACGGAGCGCCAACACCGGCTCCAATCCGCCGATGTTCGACGGTCATTCCATCGACCTCGTTGGCTTCCGCGAGTCGCGCGCGTTCCCCGGCGGCGGGTATTTCATCTTTCGCAACAGCATGGGCACAGGCTTTGGTGCCAAGGGTTACGGGTTCGTCTCGTTCCAGTACATACGCGGCTACGCCAACGACGCCATCGCCATCGCGCCGCAGCCCTGGCACCCCATCCGGCCTCGGACCGGCCGCGGGCTCCCAAATTGATCCATTAGAACTCGACGTCCAGCTCTTCGACCTCGTCCGGCTCTGCCTTGGCTGCTCGGATCCATTCAACCATATCGGGCAACGCCATGATCCGTTCGCAATACGCGGTGCACAGCGCGTCCAGCTTCACGTCGTAGGTCAGGAACCGCGTGACCACGGGCGCATACATTGCGTCGGCCATCGTGCGCGCGCCGAAGAGGTACGGCCCGCCGCCGGAGAGGCATTCGCGCCAGATGGTCAGGATGCGGTCGATGTCGGGACGCGCGCCGGGATACACGGTGAACCCGGAGTAGTGCGCCTTGAGGTTCATCGGCAACGCGGAGCGCAAGTTTGCGAAGCCCGAGTGCATCTCGCCGCAAATCGAACGACAGCGTGCGCGCGCTGCACGATCGGCGGGCAGGAGCTGCGCATCCGGAGTCACGTCGTTGAGATACTCTGCGATCGACAGCGTATCCCATACCGAGACGCCGTCATGGGTGAGGCAGGGGACAAGAAAGGACGGCGACAAGAGCAGTAACTCCGCGCGGGCCGACGGATCGTCGGGCGGCAGCGGTCTCTCCTCGAAGTCCAGGCCGGCCATCCTACACAGCAGCCAGCCGCGCAGTGACCACGACGAATAATTCTTGCTGCTGATCGTAAGAGTTGCGGCCATTTGGCGTACGTTCGCCTTCCGGCTCGTCCTCGACCACTCTGGTTATCCAAAAGTATGAGACGATGATCTACCAAATGTATCAAGCACAGGTCGACATGCTGGGGCCGGTTCGCGCGTTCGCCGGGGTCGCCGGCGGCATGCTCAGCCAGTTCGTGCCGGTCCCGTTCATCGCCGAGCCGATCCGCAATCTTGCGGCTGCGTACGAGCTGGTTGCGCGCACCGGGCTGAGTCACACGCGCCCTGCCTTCGGGATCGACAGTGTCAAGGTCGGCGACCGCCAGGTCGACGTGCGCGAGGAGCCTGTCCTCGTCACGCCGTTCGGGACGTTGCTGCACTTCAAGAAGGACGTCGACACGGCGCAGCCGCGGGTACTGCTGGTTGCGCCGCTCTCGGGGCACTTCGCGACGCTACTGCGTGCGACGGTCCGCACGATGCTCCCGGAGCACGACGTCTACCTCACCGACTGGCACAACGCGCGAGACGTGAGCTTGGAGCACGGGGGCTTCGGCCTCGACGATTCGATCGATCACATCATACGGTTTCTCGAAGCGATCGGTCCGGGAGCGCACGTGGTCGCGGTGTGCCAGCCGTGCGTCACCGCGCTGGCCGCCGTTGCGATCATGGCGGAGGCCGGCAATCCGGCGCAGCCGCGGAGCATGACCTTGATGGCGGGGCCGATCGACGCGCGGGTGAGCCCGACGAAGGTCAACGAACTTGCCGTCAGCCGCCCGATCGAATGGTTCGAGCAGAACCTGATCGCCGGCGTCCCGCTGCGCTATCCGGGCGCACTGCGCCGCGTGTACCCGGGCTTCGTTCAGCTGCTCGCGTTCATGAGCATGAACGTCGAGAAGCACGTGAAGGCACATCAGGACCTGTTCCGGAGTTTGGTGAACGGGGACGACGAGAAGGTCCGTGCGACGCGCGCCTTCTACGACGAGTATTTCGCGGTGCTCGATCTCCCGGCCGAGTTCTACTTGGAGACCGTCCGCACGGTATTCCAAGAGTACACGCTGGCGCGCGGAGAATTCATGTGGCGCGGCCGGCCCGTCGAACCGCGCGCGATCGCGCGGACCGCGCTGCTGACGGTCGAGGGAGAGAAAGACGACGTCTGCGGGCTGGGCCAGACGCTCGCCGCGCACGAGCTGTGCAGCGGCCTGCGCCCGTACCGGAAGCGCCACCATCTGCAGGCCGGCGTCGGCCATTACGGCGTCTTCAGCGGACTTCGCTGGAGCGCCCAGATCTATCCCGTCCTGCGGAACGTCATCCTCGCCAGCGATTGAGGGAAAGGTGAGGGCACACCATGCGACCCAATGACGAACCCGGCCGGCTAGCCCGAGCGGAGACCGGTCCCGCCGCACCACTCGACGCCGCGGCGCGCGACGTGAGCGTCGTCCCATACGCTGCCGCGCCGCCGGCCGTAACGGTGCCCGCGCCTCCGGCAGAGCTCGCCGGGATGCTGCTGCCGACGGAGTCCGTGACGTTCGCCAGCTCGCCGCATCCGATCATCTTGGTCCATCCCGTCGTGCGGATCGTCATCATCGCCGCGATCCTGGCGGTCGTGCTCGCGTGGGAGACGCACCCGATCGTTCGTGGTCACCACGTCATGATACCGCTCGTGACGGGGATCGCGCGAACGGCGGTGATCATCGTCGGCGGGCTGCTTCTGTTGCGCGAGATCGTCGCGCTACTCGGTCACCTTTTTCACTATCGCGCCTACCGCATCGTGACGACGAACCGCCGGGTGTTCATCGTGGAAGGGCTATTCGGGCGCCGGGTGACCCCGGTCGGCAACACCGCGCTCGCCGGCGCAACGATGTCGCAGGGATTCCTCGGGCGCATGCTGGGATTCGGCACCATGTTCTTGTCGACCGGCGCGATTCGCGACATGCGCGACCCCGTGCGCCTGTATCGCGAGTTCGAAGCCGTGGCAATGGGTGTCGAGGGCGACACCTGGAAACAGGCGATCCGTCAAACGCAGATTCCGTAGGCTCGAGGTGCTCAACATGCTCTCGCTCACGATCGCCTTCGTCGCCGTCTTTCTCGCCTCGCCGGCGCCGGTCACGATCTCGGCTTGCAGCGGTGGAATCACGAGCATCGAGCTCATGGAGATCGCGACGTACGACGTCACGTTCCGCAACGGCGCGGCCTTGTCGGCGGACGAGATCCGTATCAGCGCACGGTACGGCCGGCACGAGAAGCGCGCGACGTTCGATATCAAGGGCGTCTTCCCGCCCGGGGTCGACGTCACCAGACACCTGCGGCGCACGGTCAGCGGCGGCCTCTTCGCGTATCAATCCGATCGGAACGACTGTTTCGTCGACTACGTGCACTTCGCGAACGGCAGCAGTTGGAGTCGCACCGCCCGGCCCTGACCGCCCCGGGCTCGGACCAAGCCAATGGAATGGAGCCGCGCTGCACGAATCGTGTCGCTGGAGGCTCCTTGCCATGGGATCGACGACGAAGTCCGTGCTTCTCTGTCTCAGCCTCGCCGCGACCCTCGTCGCGTTCGGGGACGCCGGGGCAGGCGCCGCCGTTCGGCAGCACGTCGTGACGGAGATCCACACGCAGCCCGGCGCGACCCGCTTCGCCACGGTGACTCTTCCGAGCGGCGGTCCCAAGGCGCTGGCCGTGCGGCAGAGACTGCCGGACGGGGCACGCATCGACGTCCCCCTCGGGTTGACCGTCGTGATCGCCTCGACGGATGCGAAGAGCACGACGACGCTTCGCCCGGATACGAGCTTCACGTTCGTGGAGACCGGTGCCGGCGAGCGTTCGAGTATGGCGCACGGAAGCGCGCTGTTCTCGGTCGTTCACGGCGCGCTCAATTTCTTTCAGGTGAAATACGGTCAGACGTTCACCGCGTCGGCGCGCGGCACCGTGTTCTCGGTCGACACGTCGGGGCGGAAGGTGACGTTCGCGTGCAAGCGCGGCGCGGTCGACGTCGGATACGCGGCAAGACTTCAAATCGACGAGGCGAGCGGACCCGGTCGAGCGACGGCGCGGCAATCTTCGGAGACATCGGCTGCCGCCGCTTCGGCCCGGTCTCACGTCGTCCGAACGGTCGACGTCATAACGCCGGCTCGTACAGCGAGCGTGTCCTTTGCCGCCGACGCGCCGACGCCGGCCAAGACGTTTCGGTCGCCCACGGAAGCGCAGGTGCTCTACGATGCACAGCTGACCCTGGCCCGCGAGAGCGGGGATCCCGAACGTATCGCGTCCGCGCTCAACAATCGCGGCGTGCTCTACGACGACAAAGGCGACTACGATCGCGCGCTCGAGACGTTCAACGAAGCGATTCGCTTGAACCCGCTCGACGCGGTAACGTTCTACAATCGAGCCGACGTCTACTACAACAAGCTCGACTACAAGCAAGCAATCGCCGACGACGACGAGGCGATTCGGCTCGATCCGAAGTTCGCGGACGCGTACAGCGATCGTGGTGATGCCTACGACCTGCTGAGGAACTACGACCGCGCCCTCGCGGACTACGACGAGGCCATACGGCTGAACCCGTCGGAAGCGGACTTCTACTACAACCGCGGGATCACGTACGGCAACCGGAAAGACGACGATCGCGCGATCGCGGACTACACCACGGCGGTTCGCCTCGATCCGCAGAACGTCGACGCCTTTTTCAATCGCGGCGTGATGAACAAACGAAAAGGTGACGTCGACAAGGCGATCGCCGACTACACTGCCGCACTGCGTGTCGATCCGGCGATGGCCGACGGATACTTCTATCGCGGGCTGGCGTACAGCGAAAAGAACGATCTCGACCGGGCGATCGACGACTACACGCAATCGCTCCGCCTCGATCCGTCGGTGGCCGCGGTCTACGAAGATCGCGGGCTGGCGTACAGCGCGAAAGACGACCGCGGCCGCGCGCTCGCCGACTATGAGACCGCGGTTCGGGTAGCGCCCAACCTGCCGTACCCCTACATCGTGCGCGGGATGGCGTTTCTGTACGCGGGTCCGCTCGGTCGAGCACGAGCGGACTTCGAAAAAGCCGCCTCCGTCGATCCCACGAACGCGTACGCTGCGCTCCTCGTCGAGCTCGTGGATCGCCGGAGCCACGTGCCGAGCCGCCTCCCCGAAGCGGCGAAGCGCCTCGACATGAACGCCTGGCCGGCTCCGATCGTGCGGCTCTTCCTGGGGCAGAGCTCGCCGGCCGCGACGCTCGCCGCCGCGCGAAATCCGAATCCGGTGACGGAACGGGTTCACGTGTGCTTGGCGAACTACTACACGGCGGAATACTACGCACTGCAGGGCTCGAAGGACGACGCCGCGCGGCTCTACGGGCTCGCCGCGCACGATTGTCCGGACGTTCTCCAGCGCGAACCGGCTCGGGCCGGACTCACCGCACTCGGCGTTTAGACGTAGTTAGCGATTCCCCGGCGCAGCGGGATCGCGACAACATTCGGCGATCGTCGCCGCGAACGCCGCGAGGTGCCGCCCGTCGTTGAGCCGGTGATCGGCCGACACCGTGAGCGGCAGCATCGGACGCACCGCGGGTACGCCGTCGCGCGGAACGACCGCGTCGCGAATCCGGCCGAAGCCGACGATCGCGGACTCTCCTGCGCGCACGATCGGGAGACCGAACTCCGTGCCGTAGCTGCCGAAGTTCGTGATCGTCACGCTGCTCCCGGTGAGATCGGCGGCGTGCAGCCGGCCCGCGCGCGCGCGGGTGACGAGCCGGTCGAGTTCCGCCGCGATCTCGTCGAGTTCCAAGCGCGCGGCGTCGCGCAACACGGGGACGATCAAGCCGTCCTCCGTCGCCGTCGCGATGCCGATGTGGCAAGCGCTGCGGCGTGTGATCTCGCCGCGTTCGAGATCGAGAAAACCGTTGAAGTGCGGGTGGCGCTGCAGCGCCACGGCGACCGCGCGAACGAAGAACGGCAGGTACGTAAACGGCGGATCGCCCGGCGTTCGGCGCGCGCGAACCTCGCTTTGGAGGCGGACGAGCTCCGTCGCATCGACGTCGCGAAATTCTGCGATCGAGGGCACCGTGCGCCACGCGTGCGCGACCGCGTGCGCCGTTTGGCGCCGCAAGCCGCGCAGCGGGATGATCTCGTCGTCCGTGTCGCGTGGTGAAGGCTGCGACGACGCAGCGTGTCGCTCGACGTCTTCGATCAGGATGCGCCCCTGCGGACCGCTCCCGGCGACCGCCCGCAGATCCACGCCGAGCTCCCCGGCACGCCGGCGCGTGCTCGGGGCCGCCTGCGGAGCGGGAGCACGCGGCGCGGCGCTCTCCAACCGCAGCAGCACCGAACCGGTCGCGACGATCGAGCCGGGCGTGCCGATGCATTCACGCACGCGCCCGTCTGCCGGCGCGGGGATCTCGACCGACGCTTTGTCGGTCATCACGATCACGACCGGTTGATCCGCTTTCACCATGTCGCCGGGCCGCACGAGCCACTCGACGATCTCCGCCTCCGCGAGCCCCTCGCCAACGTCGGCGAGCTTCAGCTCGACGAGCGCCGGCTCGTTCACGCGCCCGCGAGCGTGCGCCGTGCAGCGCGGACGACGTCGTCGACCGACGGCAGATAGAAATCCTCGACGCCGGCCAACGGATACGGCGTGTCGGGGGCGCTCACGCGCTCGATCGGAGCGTGCAGGTCGTAGAACGACGTCTCGACGATCGTCGCGACCACTTCGGCGCCGAATCCGCCGCTGAGCGGCGCTTCCTGCACGACGACGCAGCGGCCGGTGCGCGCCACCGCTTCCGCCAGGCCGTCGACGTCGAGCGGGTTGAGCGTCCGCAGGTCGATCACCTCCGCGCTGATACCGGCGGTATCGAGCGAGTCGGCAGCGCGTTCCGCGAGCTGCACCGCGGCGCTCCACGCGACGAGCGTCACGTCACGGCCGGGACGTGCGATCCGCAGCCGCCCGAACGGTACCTGGTAGGGTTCGCCGGGAACGTCGTCTTTCACGAGCCGGTATCCGCGCAACGGCTCGCAGAACAAGACCGGATCGGCGCCGGCGATCGCGGTCGCCAACAGCCCTTTCGCGTCGTAGGCGGTCGCCGGCATGACGACCTTGAGCCCGGGACAGTGCGCGTAGAACGCCTCGAACGCGTCGCTGTGCAGCTCGGGAGTGCGCACCCCGCCGCCGAACGCCGCGCGCAGCACGAGCGGCACGGCGCAATGGCCTTGCGAGCGGAATCGCATCCGCGCGACCTGCTGACCGATCTGATGGAACGCCTGATGCGCGAACCCGAGGAACTGGATCTCCGCGATCGGCCGCATTCCGGAGACGGCAAGTCCCAGCGCCGCGCCGACGATCGACGCTTCGGCGAGCGGCATGTCGACCACGCGCTCGTCGCCGTACTTTGCCTGCAGCCCGTCCGTCGCGCGGAACACGCCGCCGAGCGCGCCGACGTCCTCACCGATGATCATCACGCGCGGGTCGGCCTCGAGCGCCTCGTCGAGTTCGGTGCGAATCGCCTGGATCATCGTCATCACGGGCATCAGGGACGACCCTGCGCGCGTTCCGCCCGCTGGCGCGCGAGACGGACCGGCGGTTCGGCGTAGACGTGTGCGAACAGCTGATCCGCGCTGAGCGGATCACCCTCGGCGGCCTCCGCGAGCGCGCGTTCGATCTCACCTGCGACGTCCGCCTCGAACGCCGCGATGCGCGCGCGGTGATCGCCGCTGCGCTGCACGAGATAGCGCTCCAGGCGGTCGATCGGGTCGAGCGCTCGCCAGTGCTCCGCGTCCGCCGGGTCGACGTAACGCGTCGGATCGTCCGCCGTGTTGTGCGGTCCGAGGCGCCGCGTGACGGACTCGATCAGGGTTGGACCGTCTCCGCCTCGCGCGCGGGAAACGGCGCGCGACGCCGCCGCATAGACGGCGAAGAGGTCGTTGCCGTCGACCTGAACGCCGGGAAAGCCGTATGCCGGCGCGCGCTCGGCGAGGGTCCGGCCCGCGCTCTGCTTGCGGCGCGGCGTCGAGATCGCCCAGCCGTTGTTCTGCAAGAAGAACACGACCGGAGCGCCGACCAGCCCGGCGAGATTGCACGCCTCGTGGAAGTCGCCTTCGCTCGAGGCGCCGTCACCGAAGTACACGAGCACCACGGCATCCTTCTTCTGTCGCTTCAATCCCCACGCGAGCCCGACCGCGTGGGGCAGTTGCGCAGCGATCGAGATCTGAATCGGAAGGATGTTCACGCCGTCCGGGATGGCGCCGCCGGCGGGGTTCCCCTGGAAATACCGGATGAAGTGCGCGAGCGGATAGCCGTGGCGCAGCAGCGCGGGCAGCTCCCGGTATTGCGGCACGATCCAATCGCGCGCGGGATCGAGCGCCCATGCCGAGCCGACGACGGACGCCTCTTGCCCGCCGACCTGCGAAAAGGTTCCGAAACGGCCTTGCCGCTGCAAGCTCGCGCCCTTCGCATCGAACGCACGGCTGAGCTTCATCAGGCGCAGGGCGGCGAGAACGTCGTCGTCGTCGAGCGGCGCCGCCGCGCCCGGCGCAAGCGTGCCGGACGGATCGAGCACGCTCACCATCCGCCGTAACCGGTCCAGCCGCCGTCGACGTAGATGTGTGTGGCGTTGACGTACGACGCCGCGTCGGAGACCACGAACGCGATCACGTTCGCGACCTCAGCCGGCGAAGCCAGCCGCCCGAGCGGCGTGCGCCGTGCGATGTCGTCGTCGCTGAAGCCCCCCGTCGACATCGCGCGCTGCACGAGCGCCGTCGCGGTGTAGCCCGCATTGACCGACACGACGCGCACCCCGCGTGGTCCCCACTCGACGCCGAGCGTCGCGGTGAGCCCGTCGAGGCCGTGCTTGCTGGCGCTGTAGGCGACGCGTCCCGGCATTCCCAGCCGTGAAAAGACCGACCCCACGTTGACGATGACCCCCTTGCCTTTCGCGAGCATGATTCGGCCGGCGGCTTGCGCGCAGAGGAACGGTGCGGTGAGGTTCAGGTCGAGAACGGCGCGCCAAGCCTCGACGCGCAGATCCTCGGCGGGAGAGACGCTCGGAATCCCGGCGTTGTTGACGAGCACGTCGATCGTCCCGTAGGCGTCGACGGCGCCCGCGATCAGCTGGTCGACCCCTGCCGGCGAGCTGAGATCGGCACCGACGGCGATCGCCCGCAGGCCGTCGTCGCAGAGCGAGCGCGCAACGATGTCGGCGCGCTCCTGAGAGCGCGAGTTGATGACGACCGCCGCGCCGAGCTCCGCCAGCCGGCGCGCCGTGGCCAAGCCGATCCCGTCCGACGAGCCGGTGACGATCGCGACAGAGCCCTCGAGTTCGCGCATACGAGTCTCTCCACGGCTCACCGTCGCAGTCCTTCGCCGCCCCCTTGGAGCGGCCTCGGCTTGACCGCCAGGGTCTGTTACAGACTTGTTCAACAATCCAGGACCAACAGCAGCAAAACCGGCGTAAAGGCGGCTCGCGATGACTCTTTCTCGGAAACGGTTGCTCTCGATCGGTGCCGGTGCCGGTGCCTTCGCCTCCGTGGGCGTCCTTCGGTGGCCGGGCGACGCGGCGCAATTCACCTACAAGCTCGCGAACGATCAGACGCTGACGCACCCGATGAACGTCCAGTCGGCCGAGGCGATCAAACGCATTGCGGACGCTTCGGGCGGCCAAATCGAGATCAAACTGTTCCCCAGCAGCCTGCTCGGCGGTGACCCGCAGATGCTGGCGCAGTTGCGGTCCGGCGCCATCGAGTTCGTCCAGATCGGTAACAACATCATGGGATCCGTGATCCCGTCGGCCGCGCTGCTCAGCATGCCGTTCGCCTTCAAGGGCCCGCAACAGTATCAAACCGCCGCGGACGGTCCGCTCGGCGCGTACATCGGGGAGGCCGGCGCGAAGATCGGCCTTCGCAAGTTCGACACGTCCTTTTACGGCGGCTTCTTCGAGGTGCAGAACCGCGTCCGCCCCATCAACGCACCGGCGGACCTCAAGGGTCTCAAGATCCGCGTCCCCCCGGGGCCGATCGACGTCGGCACGTTCAAGGCCTTCGGAGCGTCACCGACGGTGATCACGCTCGCGGAAGTCTACACGTCGCTGCAGACGCACCTCATCGACGGCATCGAAGTGCCGTTGCCGACCGTACGCAACTTCAAGTTCTACGAACAGGTCAAGTACTGCTCGCTGACGCATCACAGCGGCCTCTCGTACCTGCTTTTCGCGAACGCCGATGCTTGGCAACGCCTGCCGAAGAACGTGCAAGACGTTCTCGATCGAGAGTTCGGGGCCGCCGCGACCGCGGCGACGAAGTCGATGACAACGCAAGAAGTCAGCGTCGAAGCGGCGCTCACCGCGGACGGGATGGTGTTCAATCGCCCGGCGCTCGAACCGTTCAGCCAAGTGATCCGCGCCTCGGGCCTCTATCGCGAGTGGCGCGATCAATACGATTCCAAAGGGTGGGAGATGCTCGAAAGGACGACCGGAAAGCTCGTGTAGCTTATGAGTCGGCGGGCGTCTTAGCGTGCCCCGCTGGGCGCGCAGCGTCGCGGCGCTGCTCGCCGCGTACGGTGTCATCATGGCCGCGGCCGCCTTGTGGATGCCCCACGAGTGGGACTGGGCGGTGTTCGAATGGCTCAGCTCGCACCACGCGCCGACGTTCTCGCAGCAGGTTGCGATCGTCGACGTCCCGTGGGACACCGCCGACGTTGCCGGCGATCGACGCAACATCGCCCGCGTGCTCGACCGCCTGGTGGGCGCGAACGAACATCCGGCCGCCGTCATCCTCGACGTCGAGTTCGCTCCTTGTCAGGCCACCAACAGCATCAAGAAACTGCCTGCACAGGCAGAACCTCAGCCGGCAAAGACTCAGTAATAACGGACGTAGGGCCCGCTGTCTGCGCCGAACCGCACGTTGCGCAGCCCCGAAACCACTGATTGCCGGCACCTGAAGTTTGCGATGGTGCGGCCGAACGCGGGACTCAATCCCGGTGCGAAACGCCGACGCCCCGGGAGCCAGTCACTTGCCCCCAACTTGGCCACTTGCTTCGTCAACGCGACGTCGGTGTTGACGCTCGCGCGGTAGTCGTTGAAGATCTGGATGCCGACCTGCGCGCTGCTGCCGCTCTGGCGGCACTGCGTCGGCTTCCAAAACAGGCCACTCAATCGGGGGTACATGACGCCGAATCCGGCCGGCACCGCGGCGCCGCGCCGTGCCGGCGCGGCGCCGACCGGCAGGGAGAAGATGTTGAGCGTCGGCGCCGCTGTCGGCCGTTCGGTGGCCGGCGCCGTGGTCGGCAGGGAGAAGACCTGGAGGGTGGCCGCCGCTGTCGGCTGTTCGGTGGCGACGGCAACAATGGACCCGCCGGAGTGCCCGTTCGACCTCACGAGTCCGATGAGTCCGATGATTCCGACGACGCACACCAGGACGAGGGTGCCGCCCACGACGAGCGCCCTGTTCGACCAGCGTGCGGCGACGGTTCGCGGCGGAGTGGTCGGCCCGACGATTGGCGTCGGGGTGACCGGCCCGACGGGCGGCGGGTCGTCAACGCGTACCGGCGGCCGTTCGGGCTTTGGCTCGCGCGCGCGGCGCGCTTCGATTTTGGCGAACGTGCGGTCGATGAAGCGGATGATGCGGTCGATCTGACCGTCGAACTCACGCCCCGCGGTAACCTCGGCCGCGTTGAGGAACGGGAGCCGGCCGAGCGTCCCGGGCAGTTCGTCGGGACCCGGCATCGGCGTGCTCTCGAGCAGGATGGGCACGACGCGCAGACCGATCTCCAACGCCCGCTCCACCTCCATCCGCACCGGGTCGGTCGCGTCGTTGATGCGATTCCGGCCGCCCGTCGTCGGGCCCAGCCAGCGCGGACCGATCAGCACGAGGAGAAAGTCGGTCTGTCCCAGCGCTTGATGGATCTTGTCGCGATAGTCTTCGCCGAACTCGATGGCGTCGATGTCCATGAAGACCGAATCGGCGCCATAGCGAGGCTTGAGGCGCTCAAAAATAAGGCGAGCGATCCCCGCCGAGTCGTCGCGCCGATAGGAGAGGGTTACGCGCGGCATAGCTCCCCTCGCAAGTTGGGTGCCGTTTGGTCAGCTTCCTAGTAGCCGAGGCCGAGTTCGCTCAGAACGGCTTCTTGGTCGCGCCCGATGCGGCCGGCCGCGCGATCGAGCCGCGCCGGATGCTCGCGCAAGCGCGAAGCGGGCTTCATCCTCTTCGCGCTCGACAACCACGGTACGCCGAACCGTTCGGTCGCCTTCAAGACCGCGATCGATCGCAAACTCGGAACGTGGGACGTCGCCGATCAACTCGCCGGCGTCACCTATGTGAAGACGCTGCCGTAACAATGCGGCCGGCTACGCGGCGTCGGATCTCACCGCGCGGCTGAATCGCCTGGCGCCCAATACGCTGCTGCTGATCCACGGCATGGCCGACGACCACGTCATCTTCGAGAACTCCACGCGGCTCATGACAGCGCTTCAGGCCAAGGCGACGCCGTTCGAGAGCATGCTCTATCCGGGGCTGCGGCACCGCGCCGGTTGGACGCAAGCGAACTTGCTGCACCGGACGCGGACCAGCCTCGACTACGGTCGGAACGCGCATGGACGACGTAGCCGCGCGACAACGAACATCTGACCGATGCTCGTTGTCGCGCCGGCGCGCTCAGCCCGCCGGCACAGCCGGTGGCGCCGACGGGAACGATGGGACCGGATCGACGCCGTGGATCGCCAGATCGCCGCCCTCGATGTCACTCTCGCTGGCACGCAGCGGGAAGATGAACGAGACGATCTTGAGCACGATAAAGGTTGCGATCACGTTCCATACGATGATCACCACAGCGGCCATGAACTGGATCCACAGCTGCTTGGGATTGCCGTAGAAGAGCCCCTGCACGGAGACCGCGGGCGTCTTCTTGTCGCTGCTGAGATACTCGAGCATGTTCGGGTTCGCGAACAGGCCGACGCATAGACCGCCCATCAAGCCCGCGACGCCATGCGTGTGCAGCACGCTGAACGTGTCGTCGACGCGTTTGAGGAACGCGAGCTTACCGAGCTTGTTCAGCGTGAACCAGACCACCAGAGCGGCAACGCCGCCGGTCGCGATCGCTCCGTATCCGTCGACGTAGCCGGCCGCCGGGGTGATGGCGACGAGGCCGACGATCATCCCGTTGATCATCGAGACCGCCGAGGGATGACCCAGCGCGAACATGTCGAGAATCAGCCAGACGAGCAAGGCCACCGCCGTCGCGATGTTCGTGTTCAAGACCGCCGCCGCGGCGTCGGCGTTCGCGAAGTACGGGTCGCCGCCGTTGAAGCCGTTCCAGCCCAGCCACAGCAGGCCGGCGCCGGCGAGCGCGACGATCAAGTTGTTGGGATCGAAACTGGTGCGGTCTTGCAGCAGCCGCGGTCCGACCATTGCCGCCGCAACGAAGCCCGAGACACCGGCCGCGAGGTGGATGACGTACCCGCCGGAGTAGTCGACGGCGCCCAGACTCGAGAGCCAACCGCCGCCCCACAGCATGAACGCGCCGACCGTGTACACCAGCGAGCTCCACAGCGGTACGAACAGCATCCAGGCCTTGAAGTTCATCCGCCCGAGCACGGCACCGGCGATGAGGATCGGCGTAATCGCCGCGAACACGAACTGGAAATAGATCATCGCCGAGCCCGAGAACCGCAGCGGCGGGAAGCCGGACCCGGCCAGCGGGATGTTCGCCTGCCCGAGCTCGGACGCGGCGCCGATCGCCGGCCCCGGGATCCCGACGATCATCGACAGTATCCCCGGCCCCAGCGTCGCTGGGTTGCCGAAGCCCATATTGTAGCCCCAGAGGACCCAGCACAGCAGCACGATCGAGAACGCGTAGAAGCACATCACTGCCGAGTTGAGCGCCCACTTCTTCTTCACGAGGCCCGCGTACAGGATCGCGAGACCCGGGATGCTCTGCATCCCGACGAACGTCGCGGCGGTGAGCTGCCACGCCGTGTCGCCTGAGTTCAGGAAGCTTGGGGCCGGAACGTACGGGTTGACGTCGGCCAAGAATGAAAGCACGAAAATCCTCCGCGTCCTACGAGCGTGTAGGCTTCACACCGTAGCCCGGGCAGGAAGCATGGCGCACTCGACGTGCGTCTAAGCTGCGTTTCGCGCGGCGCTCCATCTGGCTAAGCCGAACGGCGAGACCGGCCTTGCTGCCAGCGACGGGCGGCGTCCGTCTTGCATTCGGCCGCGCCCCGCGGTATGCTCGCGCTAAGATATAGGCCCTTTGGATAAGGGCGACGGAGATGGATATGACATTTGATCAATGGGTCGAGGCGGTCGACGCCCAGGTGCGTGGTCGCCTCGGACGCGGGGTCCGCACGGAAGAGCTCTCATGGGACTCCGCGATGTGGGTCGGCAGCGGCGGGACCGTCGTCGCCGCTCTGCAGGACGACGAGGCGACGGCCAAGTTCTCGTTCGACGCCGGGGACAGCCTCTCGCTGAGCTTCGAAAAGACGCTGCCCGAGGTCGCCGCCGGCACGATCGTCGAGCGGCTCGCCGCACGAACCGTATAACGCAAACCCGGGCGCGTTAACCGGCTGGCCGATGGCCGCGACCCCGTTCGCCGCTACGCTGGGTCCATGGCCCATTCCGCGCCCACACACTGGCTCGCCGAGGCGTTCGCCCCCTTGGGCACCACCTTCGGCGAGCGCTTGTGTATCTCGAGAGACGGCACCGCCGTGCAATGGTCGTACGAAGGCCACTCCGCGATCGTCGAGCTCGGCGGAGCGGATCGCATCGTCGCGCGTTTCGTTGCGCCGCCGGCGGTCGACGCGATCTCCGGGCTGCCCTTGGCGCCCGTGTACCTGCGCGACGAACGGGGCTACGCGCTGACCCGCGCCGACTGCGAGCGCATGGTGGCCGATATGGTCGCCTTCTTCTCGGGCACCCGCGAGCCGCGCTTCACCTTCGTCGCAGCGGGCTGAGCCCGGGGCCGCTCGACGTAGCCGTCCGGCGACGGTCGTCGCGGACCGTCGTGAGACGGCGCAGCACGTCCGTGCAGGGACTGCGCCGCGCGCTTCGGTAGTGCGCCCATCATGCCGTTCGATGCAGCCGCGGTACGCGTTCTCATGTTCGACTTCTACGGGACCGTCGTCGACATGCAGGGCGGGCTCACCCAGACGATCGCCCCGTATCTGAAGAGCAAAGGCTATAAAGGCAAGCCGGACTCGGTCGTCACTTGGTGGCGGCGCACCCACTTCGAGAACTCGATGATCGATGCGCTGCTGCACAAGGAGCACACGCCGTACCGCGAGATCGGGCAGCGCGCGGTCGACTACACGCTCGAGCGAGCCGGGATCGCGCACACCGAGGACGAGGTTCGCGACTTGGTCGACGCGATCACGCGGCTGCGCCCGTTTCCGGATGTCGCCGCGGCGCTCGACCGACTGCGCGGGACCTACGAACTGGTGATCCTCTCCAACGGCGACCCCGACATGCTGGCCGCCGGCGTTGCCTACGCAAAGGTCCCGTTCGACCGCGTGATCTCGGTCGCCGCGGCGAACGCATTCAAGCCGCACATCGCCACCTACCGGAAGGCGGCCGAGATCGCCGGTGCCGACCCGGCCGTGATCCTCTTCGTCGCCAACCACGCCTTCGATTGCATCGGCGCGAAGGCGTTCGGCACGCAGACCGCGTTCATCGACCGCCGCAAGCGCCCGTTCGGGAAGACGCCGTACCAACCCGACATCGTCGTGAAAGACTTCGCCGAGCTCGCGGACGCGCTCCTGACCCCGGCGCCGGCGCAATAGCGAACCCGTTCGCTTTGCGCGGCCTTGCACGGAACCTGGGCCATTTGCCCTACGTCATGGCGCGTATGGAGCCTATTCGATGAGTCTGGCCATGCGCGAACGCGCGCGGGCGCTGCTCGCGCGCATTCGCGAGGTCGACGCACGGCTGCACTGCTACGTCGCCGTCGATGAGGCCGCTGTGCTGCGCGACGCCGCGCGCCTCGACGCGATTGCGCCGGATGCGCGCGGCCCGCTGCATGGCCTGACGCTCGGCGTCAAGGACATCATCGACGTCGCCGGGCTGCCGACCCGCGCCGGCTCCTCGTTCTTTCGTCGCGATCCGGTGCGCGACGCACCGGTCGTCGCGGCGCTGCGCGCGGCCGGCGCGCTCGTCGTCGGGAAGACGAACACGCACGAGTTCGCGTGGGGCGTCACGACGGAGAACCCGCATTTCGGACGCACCGCGAACCCGTGGGACGAACGGCGCATCCCCGGCGGCTCGAGCGGCGGATCCGGCGCGGCGGTCGCGGCCGGGCTGTGCGACCTCGCGCTCGGTACCGACACGCTCGGCTCGATTCGCATCCCCGCCGCGCTGAACGGCATCAGCGGCGTGCGCCCCGCGACCGGTGCGCTGCCGATCGACGACATCTTCCCGCTCGCCGTCGGGCTCGACTCGGTGGGACCGATGGCGCGCGAGATCGTCACCGTGCAGCGGGCGTACGAGGTGCTCGCGGGCGAGCCTGTCGCTAGATCGGAAGAG